>CAJAEK010000124.1 GCA_903938735.1 uncultured Actinomycetes bacterium
ATCAAGACGCGACTGGGGCTAAGCGACCAACGCGATGATGCCGTCCATGAGGTGTGTGGAACGGTCTTATGGGGCCGCAGTTTCGAGAGAAAACTCATCGGGCGAGAGTAACAAAAAAGGCCCCGCAGTAAGCGAGGCCTTTTTGATTGAATCTCTCGTTACGCTGAATCGCGAACCTTTGCCTGTGCCTTAGCGGCAGCGATTGATTCTTCCTTTTTGCCAATCAAGCTCTCCATGCCTGGAACCACGCCAGCCAAGGTGAGCTCAGCCAAGATGATGTCTACGTCGGTTGAACCCAAAGCCGATGCAACAAGCTTGAGGTAACCGGTCTCGTAATCCCAACCATGGCGTGGTGCGCCCTCTGCGTATGAACCGCCTTGAGCAACAACGAAGGTGACCTTCTTGCCGGTCAACCCTGCTGCGCCAGAACCATCGAGAACACCAGGAATGATGATTTGATCGATGTAAGCCTTAAGCACTGAGGGAACTGACCAGTTCCACATTGGTGTGGAGATAACGATGTGATCGACGCCAGTAATTTCTTTGATCAGGTCGTTGCGGAAGGCGTGCTTGGCAACCATGCCTTCAGAGCGAGCTTCCACGGGTGTGTAACCAGCAAAGATTGCTTCTCCATCAAGGTGCGGGACAGGATCCTTTGCCAAGTCACGCGTGATGACGTTTCCGCCTGGGTTCTTAGCAGACCACGCTGAAACGAATTCTGCGGTGATACCGCGAGAGACCGAGTGCTCTCCGCCGGGACTAACTTCGATAACGAGAAGTGAAGACATGAATACTCCTTAGATTTAGTTGAATTTTCAATTACTCTAACACACATCCGCTGTGAGGTATTCCCGAGAATCTGCAATCTGGATGACAAGCGAATGAACTTCTGCGAACTATTCGCAACAGAATTATTTAGCTCAGCGGAGTGTTGCGAACCATATGCGTATAGAAACGACCTGGTTGCCGGTCACTGGGCATCAATTCGCCCGCGAATTCAAAACCGAGTTTCGTGTAAGCCGCGATTGCCAGCTCGTTATCGGCCCAGACGCCCAAACCTTGGCGAGACCAATTCTTCTCCCCCGCGTGCGAATCAAGGTAAGTGAAAAGAGCGCGAAAGGCACCTGTGCCGCGCACGTCGGGATCACTCCAGCATCCACCAATCCAGCACGTAGCGCCGTGATCTCCATCCAGAACTTCGACATACATAACCGCGAGGTCGACGTCATCACGGGCTGCGATCAGGACATCGGACTTCATCATCTCGGCACGCCAATGAGACTTCGGCAATACGGACTCTTCTTCGAGCTTTCCGCCAAATGCCTCGGGGTTTATCTCCAGCGATCGCAATCGAATTGCGCGGTAACGCTCCCAATCGTCCGGCGATAAAGCTTCTACGCGGACGGAATTAGTCATTCAAACCTTTGCCAGTCAAGATCTTTGGTGCTGCTTTGGTGATCCGTGAGGCACGTGTTGCTTCAACTTTTGTGCCCATGAAATGTAGGCAATAAGCGCGCTGGCGACCAGGAGTTAACTTCTTAAACGCAACAGTCAATCCCGGGACTTTCTTAAGGGCTGTTGTTACTTCGGGTGGCACGACGAATGCTGCTGCCTTCACGACAGGTGCTTCGATGCCCGCTTCTTCGATTGCAATTGCTTCCTTCATGTATGCCTTGATAACGGTCTTTGCAGCCGTTAATTCTTTCAGCGACGTGAATCGAATCTGGCGGCTGACTTGAACATTTTCAGTCTGACGTATCAGAATCTTTCGGGGATCCTTCATGATTGACCCCTTGAAGAACAGCACTGCAAAATATTCCTTGAATCCATGAATGAGAAAGACGTTTCTGCCATTTACGGTGTAACAGGGCTGCCCCCACTTAAGCTCTTCGGTCAGCCTGAGCGATAATGCAATCTCTCGCAGTAACGCGATTTCCTTCGGCCAGTGTGCTTCTTTTTTCAGAAATACATCTACCCGTTTGTTAGGCAGCGACTTCGGCATTTTTATAGCGCAGCGAAGCCAGCGTCGAGCACATCGAGCGCGTCGTTGAGAAGCGCTTCGGTGATGACCAACGGTGGCAAGAAACGAATCACGTTGCCGTATGTGCCTGCAGTCAAGATAAGAACACCGTTCTGCTGACAATGCTTGATTACTTTCGCCATAGCCTCTGGGTTTGGCTCCTTCGATCCAGCCTTCACCAGTTCAATTGCCTGCATCGCACCGCGGCCACGAACTTCACCAATCACCGAATATTTATTCTTCATTTCGGTCAATCGAGCGGTCAAAATGCCGCCAATGAGCCGGGCGCGGTCAACCAACTTCTCTTCTTCAATAGTCTCAAAGACGCCAAGTGCTGCGGCGCATGCCAACGGATTTCCGCCGTAAGTTCCACCGAGGCCACCAACATGGCTGGAATCCATCACATCTGCACGACCGGTAACCGCAGCTAATGGCAATCCGCCGCCAATGCCCTTTGCGGTAATGACCATGTCGGGAACAACATTTTCGTCTTCGCAGGCAAACAAGTTGCCAGTGCGAGCAAAACCAGATTGAACTTCATCGGCAATAAACAGAACATGATTCTCGTTTGCAAACTTTTGTAGGCCGGGTAGGAATCCCTTAGGTGGGACGATGAATCCGCCTTCTCCTTGAATTGGCTCAATCAGAATTGCGGCTACGTTCTTGGCGCCGATTTCCTTCTCAATCTTATGGATGATGTGCTCAAGTGACTCTTCCGTGATCTTCGCAAGATTACCTTCGTAGCGATACGAATATGGCATCGGTACTCGGTAGACCTCGTTTGCGAATGGACCGAAGCCTTCTTTGTATGGCATGTTCTTTGCGGTCAACGCCATCGTCAAGTTTGTGCGGCCATGGTAGGCATGTTCGAAAACCACAATTGCTTGGCGCTTGGTGAAATGGCGAGCAATCTTGATTGCATTCTCAACCGCTTCAGCACCGGAATTTACAAGCACGCTCTTCTTAGCAAATTTTCCTGGTGTGTTCTTATTAAGCCATTCGCATACTTCAATGTAATTCTCATACGGCGCAGTCGTGAAGTTGGTGTGAGTAAATTGCTGAACCTGAGCAATCACGCGCTCAACAACGCGTGGTGCGCTGTTGCCAACGTTAGTAACGCCGATACCTGCACCAAGGTCGATGATTTGATTGCCGTCGATATCCAAGATGATTGCATCGTGTGCCTTCTCCACGATAACCGGAAACGCCATTCCGAGTCCCCCTGAAGTTGCTTCAGTGCGACGCTTCAACACTTCGGCTGACTTCGGTCCTGGAATAGCGGTGACTACACGGCGAACCTGTGGGACTGCATCTGTATCGATCATGGATAAAGTCTAAAGCCATGGGGGCAGCGCTTGTGGCCTGAGGTTGGCAACCGCAAAGTGAAGTTAGGCTTAAGCCATGACTCCCCACGAGCCGCTGAGAGCCTCCGCACCGTTACTCGACGCATACCTTTCTTACTTCGAGAGCAAGCGCACTCCGTTCACCATCCCGGGCCATAAGCAGCACGCAGCGCGCTTGGATGCTGGGCTGGGCGCGGTGGTTGATTCCGATACTCCACTATATGGCGGGCTCGACGAGATTAAGTTGACCAACCAAGTCTTAAAGAAGTCTGAAGGTTTGGCCGCTCAATTCTGGGGCGCTGATTACGCTCGATTCTCGACCGGTGGATCCACCCACGCGAATCAGGCAATCATCTTGGCGCTGGGCAAGCCAGGCGACCGCATCGCAGTCAGTCGGACCGCGCACCGTTCGGTTCTATCCGCACTCGTCCTTGCGGGCCTCGAACCGCTCTGGCTCTCGCCGGATATAGATGAAGCCACTGGAGTGCCTATCGGGATTTCAGTCAACGAATTCAAGAAAGTGATTGATCAAAATCCGGTTGCGCTGTTGCTCACTGAGCCGGGTTACTTGGGAACGCTCTCGGATTTACCGGCACTCATCACCGAAGCGCATGCGCACTCAATCCCCGTTGTGGTCGATGCTGCATGGGGTGGCCATTTTGGTTTTCTCAATCAGCTCCCCCAGCACTGTCTGCAACTTGGTGCCGATGCGCTGATCACCAGTGTTCACAAGGCGTTGCCTGGCTACAGCGCAAGCGCGTTGTTATTGGCACAAGGCAGATATTTAAATCTGGCGCGCATCGAACAGTCATTTGAAACGACACATACGACTTCGCCAGCCGGAGCACCACTGGCATCCATCGATGCGGTTCGCGCATTGCTCGAGAATCGTGGCTCTGCACTTCTAGGAGAGCTGCTTGATAATGTCAACGAATTCAAAGCTCGAGTTCAAGCGGAATTTGATCTTCCTATATTCCTAAGTCCATCCGATTTTGCAGCCGGGCGTTTCGATCCAGTCAAGATTGTTCTTCGTGCCAACCAGCTCGGTGCTTCCGGCGTAGAGATTGAAAAAGCATTGGGCGGATCGGGTATCCGCGTCGAGATGGCCGACCGCGACACCGTGGTATTTCTCGCAACACTCACAGATTCAACGGACGATTTCGAGACCTTATCGGCGGCACTCATTCCAATACTGAAGCAACAGCAACAATCGCCTCGTCCTTCTGCAACATCGCTGAGTTGGTCGGTTGTGCCCACCCGTGGGATTTCAATGCGCGATGCATATTTCGCAGAAACAGAAATGGTTGCCGCCGAGAAGGCAGTGGGACGAATCTCTGCTGATTTGATTGCACCCTACCCACCAGGCGTAGCAGTCGTGGCACCGGGCGAAGTATTAACGGACGCGATTGTGGCTGGATTGGCTGCAACGAAGGCGGCTGGCGTGAGAATCGCGTACGCAACCGATTCAACGCTTGCGAGCTATCGAGTGGTTATAGCTCCGAAATAATTTGATTCGCGTGCTCGACTGGATGCTTCGAGTAGACCTCGATCCAGCGCTGCAAAGTGAATGGCCCAGATTCTGAATGGATGCAGGCATTAGATAGTTGTGCTTCAGTGATCCGCTTCAAGATATCCGCTGATGCCGCACGAACCGTCATTGTGACCGCGACCGAATTATCAATCGGAAGCACGCGATAGCCGAGCGTCTCGTTTTCGCCCCAACCACCTTCGTCATAACCCTGAATCTCGCTGCCAGGTTCAGCAATCAATCGACGCAATCGCGCATACGACTGCGCTTCGCTATCCGCCACGTGATGAATGATTTGTCGTGGTGTCCAACCGCCGGTCTTCGACTTATCAAGATCTTCTGTCGAGAGAGATTCCACGACATCCAAATAGCGCTGAGTTGATTGCTCGTATGCCGTGACCATCTCGTTCAAATTCATGATACGAAACTATCACGAGCCATCAATTTTTCGATATGAGCTTTTGCTTCAGGCCATTCTGGGGCAATCACCGAGAAATAGACCGCGTCGCGCCAGGTTCCATCGCGGCGCTTACGGTCGTGGCGCAGGATGCCCTCTTGTTTGGCTCCGATGCGAGCAATAGCAGCGAGCGAAACTGCATTGGTGTTATCAGCCTTTATTTGAACGCGCTCATAACCCATGACTTCAAAGGCGTGGCGCATCAACAAGAATTTGCAATGGGTATTTACGCCAGTACGTCGTGCAATCGCTCCGTAAAAAGTAGAACCTATCTCTAACGATTTCTGCACCTCGTTTGGATCCAAATACGACGTGGAGCCCACGACCTGGCCAGAACTCTTCAGAACCACCGCGAAGGTTTTTCGTGCTCCCGCTGCGTCCCGAGCTAGTAGAGATTTAATCAGATCTCTCATCTCGTCGACCGACTGCGGAATTGGGCCATCAGTCAGCACCCATTTCCATAACGCCGCATCTCCGCCAGTGTTCGCCCACAATTCCTCTGCATCCGTCTCTCGAATCGGACGGACGATGACGAGGTCGCTTTCTAGCGCGAGTTCCATGCAAAAAGCCTACCTAATCCTTGCTCGACGCCGCGGTGTAACCTAACGACATGATTTCTCATGAGTTGTCGCTTCAACATATGGCTTGGTCAAACCAAGCAGTCTTAGACTTTTTTGGAAGCCAAGGCGACGATGTATTTGGTCTGCGTGCCGCCGAGGGTGAATGGCCGATCGGTCGTTTGCTCACTCATTTAATTGGAAGCGCGGAGTGGTACCGCTATTGCTTAAGTGGTGAAAAATGGACGGACTTGAAGCCCATTAAATCTGGAGCAATTGCGCTCGAGTATCGATCATATGCGGGAGAGCTTGACGCCTTTCTTATCGCTCAAGCTGCCTTGCCCGACGAAGAACTCGTGATCGATGCCGAGGGAGAAACAATTCACGCGACTCGCTCTCTCATTCTTTCGCAAGCCCCAGCCCATGCCGCCGAGCACAAGGGCCAAATCGCCGCAATCATGAAGCAACATGGTCAGCACTTTGATTTAGATTCCCTTGATGTCTGGAATTACTACGGCACGCTAAAGAATAAATAATGCCCGGTCGCATCGCACTTGTTGGCTCTGGCGAATATCTGCCAGTCATGGCGGAGTTCGAGCGCGACCTGCTGAGTAAAGGGCCTTCCAATCGCTACGTGCAGTTAGCGACGGCGGCAGGGCGCGAAAGTGAAACCCGACTTGCATACTGGGAAAGCATCGGCCGAGAACAAGCGGAGCGAATCGGTGCGGAGCACGTCTTTATTCCTGTATTCGATCGTGACGACTCAATGCGTGAAGACTTTGCCGCACAGATTGACGGTGCCGGACTTATTTATTTAAGCGGCGGGGATCCACATTATTTGGCTGCAACTCTTGCCGGCACGCCCGTGCTCGATGCAATTCATCGCAACTGGATGACTGGTTCATCTCTCGCAGGATGCAGTGCTGGCGCAATGGCGCTTGGTCCTGATATCCCTAATTTCCGTAAGATGAAAGAGCTCGGTAGCGAGGGCTTTGGGTTTGTTCCCAACATTCGAACGATTCCTCACTACAACAAATTCTTTGGCTGGATTCCGGATCAAGCAGTTCCGTTATTTCTTAAAGCTCCGCCACACATCACGGTTGTCGGCATCGACGAAGAGGCAGCGATCTGGAGCGATGATTTAGAGAGATGGACCGTGGTCGGCATGCGCTCGGCGCATATCCTTACCGGCGAAACTAAAGGTGAATATAAAGCGGGGCAGACAGTTTCTATTTAAAGCGTGCGTGGACTTGGCTCATGTAGTCAGCATCCAAGAAGCGTGCTGTCCATGGCTCGGCGATGTGGTCGTTGTCCCAACCCGGAATGACGTGGAAGTGAATGTGAAAGACGCTCTGCAAGCCTGCGACATCATTGCATTGCAAAATGGTTATGCCATCAGCGCTTACTTTTTCTTTCACGATGTTGGCGACGTGTTTTGTGGCAATCGCTAGTTTGCCCAGTAATACATCCGGAGTCTGGTGAATATTGGCAAAGTGCGCTTTCGGGATTACAAGCGAGTGTCCGTCTCGTACTTGGGTGCGGTCCAGAAACGCCACGAATTCTTCATCTTCGTAGACTTTCCAAGCATCGATTTCGCCAGCAACTATTTTGCAGAAAATGCATTCCGAACTCATAGCACCAGTTTAGTTCGGCTCACCTACCTCCCGGCAATGAATAAGCCCCGCCACTCGATAATTCGAGCGGCGGGGCTTGCTCCCCAATAATTCGTTATTTAGCCGGTGGCGTTGGCGCTACTGGCTTTGTTGGTAGCGCAGGAAGCGCTGCGATAGCTGCATCGTGCTTTGACTTTGCGGCTTGCTTATCCGCAGCGGTCTTTGCTGCAGCCATATCGGTCTTGAAAGTTGCATCCGCACTCTTGCGCGCTGCAACACGAGCGGCGACAGCACTGCGGTAGGCAGCCATGTCAGTCTTGAACTGTGCGAGCGCTGCCTTGTAAGCAACCTTCGCTGGATCGGCAGTCTTCGCTGCCTTTGGGCTCTTTGACGCGACGGGAGCTGGAGACATTGAGGTGTCGGCGAATGCCGCTGATGGCACCGCGAAAGTTGCGGCGAGAAGAAGTGTGGCTGAGATTGTCTTGAGGTTAGATTTCACGCTTCAAGTATTCACTAAACAGCGAGCTATCGCGTGAATGCTGAGATGAACAAAACCTGTGTAAATATGTGAATCGCTTGGCCGAGCCCTGCTCAGCGGAACCGAATCCGTTTGCCGTCCATGACTACCTGCAGGCGGGCAATCGCTGACTTTCCCATCCCGTGCAGCGCCGATAAGTCAGCAAGGCTAATTTTTCGAAGGTCAGAAACTTTGTAGAGCTTGGCATCCACCAATGCACGTCGGGCTGGGGCTGCTAAACCGATCTTCCGCCACTCGCCATCAAGCTCTTCGTATTTCGAGAGGTCGACCTCGCCGCGGGTGACCGGACATTTCGACTCCGCTTTTGGGACCACTTTTCTTGGCTTTGCCATGGCTCAATTATGGCTCTGGTTGAGCTCAAAGTCCTTTGGGCGACTCGCCCTCGCGCCCGTTGGGCCTGAATGGGTAGGGTAACGCCTTAAGAAACTTGGACCCAAGTTCACCTCTCGTGAGAAGGACATGTGTAATGAAAAACATCAAGCACACTGGACTCGCAGTTGCGGCAACTATCGCACTCGCGTTCTCCGCTACACCTGCACTTGCAGCCACCAACGCTGCTGCAGCCGCTTCACTTCCTGCTTCAGTTAAGAGCGCAGGAGTTATCACCGTCGGTATCGACGCTACATACCGTCCAAATGAATTTAAGGATGCCCAGGGCAACGTTGTCGGTTGGGAAGTAGATCTTTTCAACGGCGTCGCTGCAAAGCTTGGCGTTAAGGCAAAGTACGTTGTCGCAACATTCGACAACATCATCCCTGCAATCAAGGGTGGAAAGTATGACGTTGGTCTTTCATCATTCACCGATAACAAGGTTCGCGAAGCACAAGTTGATTTCGCTAACTACTACAACGCTGGTACTCAGTGGGCATCACAAGCTGGCAAGTCTGTAAATCCAGATGCAGCATGTGGTCTCATCGTTGCAGTCCAGACCGGCACAACCGAAGTTGATGACGTCAAGGCTAAGTCAGCTGACTGCGTCAAGGCCGGTAAGAAGGCCATCAAGGTGCTTCCATATGACACTCAGGATCAGGCAAATGCAGCCGTTGTTCTCGGCCGCGCGAATGCACTTTCTGCTGACTCACCCGTAACCGAAGATGCAGTTCACCAGAGCAAAGGCAAGCTTCAGCTTGCTGGTGCAATTTATGGCACCGCTCCATACGGCATCGCAGTGAACAAGGGTTCATCTTTGGCTAAGGCAATCAGCCTTGCGCTCACCGCTATGTACAAGGACGGCTCATACACAGCAGTTCTAAACAAGTGGGGCGTAACCGCTGGTGCAGTAAAGGTATTTGGCATCAACGGTGCCACAGCCTAAAAAGCAGTCCATCGAGGCAGTGCCACTGCGCCACCCATATCGGGTGGCCGTGGCACTGTTCCTTGGCCTGTGCTTAATCGCTTTTGTAGTCGATGCCGCGCACCGCTCTGCTTATGACTGGCACGCATTCGGCAAATATCTCTTTGATCCACGCGTTCTTAAGTCCGCGGTCGTCACGCTTGAACTGACTTTTGCGGCGATGTTCTTCGCCATTATTTTGGGAATCACCTTCGCGGTCATGCGCCGCTCCCCTAACCCAATTTTCCAGAGCGTTTCCTGGCTCTTTATCTGGATCTTCCGCGGCACTCCGGTTTACGTGCAGCTCGTCTTTTGGGGCTTGCTTTCCACTATTTATCACAGCATTTTCATCGGCATCCCCGATCTGCATTTCCATCATTTTTATCTGGGCGTACATATCGCGCTTTCACAGAACACTTCTCTCTTCTGGATCGCGGTCATTGGCCTTTCGTTAAACGAAGCTGCCTACATGGCAGAAATCGTTCGCGCTGGTTTGCTCTCCGTTGATTCCGGCCAAGAAGAAGTCGCTGCATCTCTGGGCATGAGTTGGTGGACGACCATGCGCTACATCGTTATTCCTCAAGCAATGCGCATCATTATTCCGCCAACCGGCAATGAAATTATTTCGATGTTAAAGACCACCTCGTTGGTCACGGCAGTTCCATTGGTTACCGACCTTTATGCCCGCACCCGCGATATCTCGGATGAGACGTATAACCCGATTCCGCTGC
>CAJAEK010000125.1 GCA_903938735.1 uncultured Actinomycetes bacterium
CGGCTAGCGGCCTTGGTTTCACACCTCATCGATGCAGATTTATTAGTTCTTGTTACCGATATCGATTCTTTGTCTGACACGCCACCAACTGAAGCTGGCGCTAATCGAATTTCTGATGTGCAGACTCCGCAGGATCTCGCCGCGGTAACCATTGGCGGCGTGGGTTCATCTGGTGTTGGCAGCGGCGGCATGGTCACAAAGGTCGAGGCGGCCCGGATTGCCGCTGGCGCCGGTGTTGCAATGTTGTTGACGACCTTGGATTCGCTAACGACCGCGCTTGATGGCGCAGATGTCGGGACTCTCTTCTGGCCGGTCCGCGATCGCAAACCATCACGTTTGTTGTGGCTTGAACACGCCGCGACTCCGCGTGGTCGTTTGGTACTTGATGCTGGGGCAGTCACTGCAATTATCGAACGAGGGGTTTCGTTATTGCCTGCTGGAGTTACCTCAGTAACCGGCGAATTTAGCGCAGGGGATACCGTCGAACTCGTGAGCGAATCCGGACAAGTAATTGCCCGTGGCTTAGTCGCGTTTGATGCGGACGAAATTCCACAGATGCTCGGTCGCTCCACCAAGGAATTAGCCGCATCGCTCGGCGCCGAATACGAACGCGAGTTAGTACATCGCGATGATTTGGTACTGATTAACTAGCACGTCTCTTTTTAGGGCTTGGACTGTGCAATCGAATAGAGCACTGCTGCGATTGCAGCCTGTGGGTCATCGCCGTTAGGGAAATCGCTCAACTTCACGATAACTGTGCGGGTTGCAGCATCCATAAAGATTTGCTGGCCATGTAATCCCATCGCCAGATTGATTCCTGGGTATGGATGCCAAACCTGGGCGCCATAGCCCCAGTTGTTATCAAGTTTCACGACTGGCGTGCTGAGTCGCTTCATCCAAGCCGCATCAACAATCTGATTTGCGCCGGCGTATCCATTGTTATTAATCATCAGACCTATACGTGCATAATCCCGTGCGGTTGCGTTAAAGCAGCAGAAGGTCTTCTCGTGTCCACCGATGTGGTCAACGTTCCAGGTGGCTGCATTCGCTGCACCTACTGGTTGCCAGACATTCTTGCTGAAGTAATCAGAGACCGTCCCACCAGTAATCTTTTGAATGATGAGTCCCAGCATCTGAGTTTCAACGCTTCGATATTCCGGCTTGGTGTTCGGCGCTTCAAGCATCTTCCGGTTGTGATCGATGAACCAGTTCATATCTGTTGTTGCGTACATCTGGGCAATACCCACGCCCCAGCCGGTCGGACCGCTGGGGTAGTTGTCGGTGACACCAACACCAGCTTCCATATCGAGCAAACTTTGCACAGTGACTTTGTCAAACAATCCACCGGTTTTCCAGTGCGGGAAATACGAAACGAAGGTATCGGATTCATGGAGCTTGCCTTGAGCAACAAGCTGACCGATAACAATCGAGGTCATGGTCTTTGCCATCGAATAAGAAGGCAATAACGATGTGGACTTCATTCCAGCTTTGGTGTTGTAGTACTCGTATGTGATAACGCCGTTGCGGACGACGAGAAACGCATTTGTGTATGACTTATCAAGGAATTCTTGCCATGCCATGGTTTTGCCGTCATAGGTAACGGTCGTCGGCATCTTCTCGGAACTCGTCGGCCACGCGATAGGGGTTGCTGAAGGATTGACGGTGTGCCACGGCATCAAGGTTGGGGTTTTGGAAGCGGGTGCCAGGCCAAGACGAACAGCTGCAATCACATTGGGATAGTGAACAAATCTAAAGAAGCCCGAGAGCAGAATAAATAGTGCGACTAAGACGATGCCGGTATTACGAAGGGCCTTCAGTAATTTGTTCATGAGAGAAGGGTAATTCCTCGTAGACTAGAACCATGGATGCCACCGTGATGATTGCAGAGCTCGCTGATACCGCGCGCCTAGCAGCTCGCACTTTGGTGGCCGCGTCCAGCGCCGATCGAATAGAGGCGCTCCAACGCATCGCCCAAGAAATCGAGAGCTCCGAAGTCGAAATCTTGGCTGCTAACGCCGAGGATATGAAACGGGCCGAAGCGGACGGCATGAATGAATCCCTGAAAGATCGGTTGCTACTGACCGCAGCGCGCGTTCATGGCATCGCCGATGGAGCCCGACAAGTGTCTGCACTGCCAGACCCGCTCAATCGGGTTCTGCGTGAAAGCACTCTGCCTAATGGTTTGAAACTTAAACAACTTACTGTGCCCTTTGGTGTCGTCGGAATGGTTTATGAAGCTCGGCCCAACGTCACGGTCGATGCAGCGGTCATATTGTTAATGTCCGGAAATGCAGCGCTGTTACGTGGATCGGCTAGTGCGGCCGCTAGCAACGCAGTGCTGGTCGATGTCATGCGACGCGCGTTGGCCAAGACCAACATCTCTCCGGATGTTCTTCAGCTTGTTCCTTCAACCGATCGCTCCACTGTGCAAGCACTCTTGCATGCACGTGGAAAGGTGGACTTAGTTATTCCTCGTGGAAGCGCTGCTTTAATCCGCACCGTTGTAGATGATTCCACCGTTCCGACGATTGAAACTGGCGCTGGGGTCTGCCACGTGTATGTGGATTCGCAAGCCGATGTTGCCAAGGCGTTGCCGATTCTGATCAACGCAAAAACCCATCGCCCCAGCGTCTGCAATGCCGCCGAAACTTTGTTAGTGCATCATGACCTCGCTGAATCTTTTATGCCGGTGGCGCTGCGCGCGTTGCATGATGCTGGAGTTGCTTTGAATGTTGATGCAGCGACTGCAGAGATTGCCGCAAAGATCGGCATCGCTGTAAACCGAGCGACTGAAGAAAACTGGTCGACCGAATACAACGCGTTGGAGATGAATGTTGCGGTAGTTTCAAATCTCTTGGCAGCCGCCAATCACATCGCTAAGTACGGCACCAAACACACCGAAGCCATCATTACCGAATCAGATGTCACGGCATCTCAATTTATTTCGCTGATCGATGCCGCCGCCATCATGATTAACGCCTCGACTCGATTCACCGATGGCGAGCAGATGGGCTTCGGCGCAGAAATCGGAATTTCAAATCAGAAACTGCACGCCCGGGGACCTATGGGTCTAGAAGCCATGACCACCACCACATGGATTGTCTCTGGCAACGGACAAATTCGTGCCTGACCTAACTTCAGTTAGAGTTGGCCCATGGCCGCTATCTCACGCGAAGAAGTCGCGCACCTAGCCCGTTTATCCCGAATCGAAATGACGCCGGATGAGCTCGATCATCTCGCCTCTGAGATGCAATTGATTCTTGGCGCGGTAGCTCGCGTGCAAGAGGTCGCTGCCGCGGATATTCCACCAACATCGCATGCGCTGCCGATGACCAACGTCTTTCGTGAAGATGTCACCAAGCCAAGCCTTTCACCGGAAGATGCGCTTTCTGGCGCACCGGCCCGCGAAGAAGATCGCTTTAAGGTTCCGCAAATCTTGGGTGATGCCGAATGAGCATGATTCACAAGACCGCGACCGAAATGGCGCAAGCTCTGGCTGATAAATCCATCACCGCAGTTGAATTAACCAAGCAACACCTAGATCGCATCGCAGCCGTCGATGGCGATGTGCATGCCTTTTTGCACGTCGATACCGAGGGCGCCCTTGCACAAGCAGCGGAATCGGATGCAAAGCGCGCAGCCGGCGAAACTCGTTCAGTGCTCGAGGGAATCCCACTTGCTCTCAAAGATGTTTTGACACAAAAAGGTGTCCCCACAACGTGTGGTTCAAAGATGCTCGAGGGTTGGCGTCCGCCATATGACTCCACCGTTGTGTCAAAACTCAAGAACGCTGGCGTTGTTATCTTGGGCAAGACAAATATGGATGAATTCGCGATGGGTTCATCAACTGAAAATTCTGCTTATGGTCCAACCCATAACCCTTGGGCGTTGGATCGCATTCCTGGTGGTTCTGGTGGTGGATCTGCGGCTGCGCTTGCCGCCTTTGAAGCACCTCTCGCAATCGGTACCGATACTGGTGGTTCGATTCGCCAACCAGCCGCGGTAACCGGCACCGTAGGTGTGAAGCCAACATACGGCGGCGTTTCTCGTTTCGGTTTAGTTGCGTTCTCTTCTTCGCTCGATCAAGCAGGTCCATGTGCTCGTACCGTTTTAGATACTGCGCTCTTGCACGAAGCAATCGCTGGCTATGACGAGCGCGATTCCACCAGCATCAACGCTCCTGTACCTAACGTTGTCGCAGCCGCAAAGCGACAAGAAGTAAAAGGTATGAAGATTGGCGTTATCAAAGAATTGATGGGCGATGGATTCCAAAAGGGAGTTCTCGACAGCTTTAAGCAATCGCTTGATTTGCTGCAAGAACAAGGCGCAGAGATTGTTGAAGTCTCGTGCCCAAGCTTTGATTATGGAATTGCGGCTTACTATTTGATCGCGCCGAGCGAGGCATCATCGAACTTGGCTCGTTTTGATTCCATGCGTTACGGAATTCGAGTGGGCGATGATGGGCAACGTGGCGCTGAAGAAGTCATGAGCGCTACCCGCGAGGTCGGCTTCGGTAAGGAAGTGAAGCGCCGCATTATCTTGGGTACATATGCACTTTCATCTGGATATTACGATGCTTATTACGGTTCAGCTCAAAAGGTTCGTACCTTGATTAAGCGTGACTTCGAGAGCGCCTTTAATCTCGCTGATGTGTTGGTCTCACCATCCACGCCGACCACCGCTTTCAAAATCGGTGAGCGTGCAAACGATCCGTTAGCAATGTATTTGGCTGATATCACCACTATCCCGGTCAATATGGCAGGAATTGGTGGAATGTCATTGCCATCTGGACTTTCAGCAGACGATGGATTGCCAGTTGGTTTCCAGATCATGTCACCGGCGATGCAGGATGATCGGATGTACCGCGTCGGCGGAACTCTGGAAGCGGCTTTGAATGACAAGCTCGGTAAGCCAGTCTGGGCCCAAGCACCTGAGTTGGTGGTGAAGTAATGGCACTTAATTACGATCAAGCTGTTTCTAAGTACGAGCCAACGCTCGGCCTTGAGGTTCACGTCGAACTCAATACGAATTCAAAGATGTTCTGCTCGTGCTCGACTGTCTTTGGCGCAGAACCGAATACTCAAACCTGTCCGGTCTGTTTGGGAATGCCTGGTGCATTGCCGGTCGTGAACGCGAAGGCAATCGAGAGTTCAATCCTGATTGGCTTGGCACTGAACTGTTCAATCGCGCCGTATAGTCGCTTTGCTCGCAAGAATTATTTCTATCCTGATATGCCGAAGAATTTCCAGACTTCTCAGTACGACGAGCCAATCTGCGTTGACGGCTATCTCGATGTTGAAATCGAGACCGATGAAGGCCCCAAGACATTCCGAGTTGATATCGAGCGCGTGCACATGGAAGAAGACACCGGCAAGTCACTGCACGTTGGTGGCGCGACCGGCCGTATTCATGGCGCCGAATATTCTCTGTTGGATTACAACCGCGCCGGCATTCCATTGGTCGAAATAGTTACGCGAATTGTTCCAGGCACCGGTAAGTACGCACCCGCCGTTGCTCGTGCATACGTGACCGAACTCCGCGACATTTTGCGTTCGCTCGGCGTAAGCGATGTCAAGATGGAACAAGGATCGCTTCGTTGTGATGCCAACGTCTCACTTGCACCGATTGGCAGCGGAAAGCTGGGTACTCGAAGCGAGACCAAGAACGTGAACTCGTTGCGTTCCGTCGAGCGCGCGGTTGCCGGTGAAATTGTCCGTCAAGCTAATCGACTTGAAGCCGGCGAGCGGATTGTTCAGGAGACTCGCCACTTCTTAGAAGAGAGCGGCGAAACTCGCCCCGGTCGTTCAAAAGAAACTGCTGAGGATTATCGTTATTTCCCAGAACCCGATTTGGTTCCGGTTGCACCTGATGCGAAATGGATTGAAGAGCTTCGTGCCACCTTGCCAGAGAAGCCATCGACTCGTCGCAAGCGCTTGCAAGAAGCGTGGGGCGTCTCCGATAACGAAATGGCATCGATGGTGAATGCCGAGCTGCTCGATACCGTCGAGGCAACAATCGCGCTTGGAGCAGAACCTGCTCGAGCCCGCGGTTGGTGGTTGGGCGAAATCTCTCGCTTGGCAAATGAGAAAGAAGTACATCCGACTTCGTTGATTACGGCAGAGCAAGTCGCAGAAGTTATTGCGCTAATTGCTAATGGCGAGCTGACCGACAAGTTGGCGCGTGGCGTTGTCGAAGGCGTTATCGCAGGTGAAGGATCACCACGTGAAGTCATCGATAAGCGCGGCCTCAAAGTCGTTTCTGACGATGGCGCGCTGATGACCGCAATTGAAGCTGCTATCGCCGCACAACCTGATACCGCCGAGCGAATTCGCGGTGGAAATATTCCCGCTGCTGGCGCGCTAATTGGCGCGGTGATGAAGGCGACCGGGGGACAAGCCGACGCCGCAAAAGTTCGCGAATTACTTCTTAAGCACCTAGGACAGGGGTAAGCATGAGCTCAAATATGAAACCACGTTCTGGTCTGGTGACCGACGGTCTTGAGCGCGCACCAGCACGCGGCATGTTACGTGCGGTCGGAATGAAGGATGAAGATTTCGCCAAGCCACAGATTGGCATTGCATCATCATGGAATGAAATCACACCTTGCAACCTCTCATTAGATCGTCTCGCAAAAGCATCGCGCAAAGGCGTCATCGAAGCCGGTGGCTTCCCGATGCAGTTCGGAACTATTTCAGTATCTGATGGAATTTCGATGGGCCACGAAGGCATGCACTTCTCGTTGGTATCGCGCGAAGTCATTGCTGACTCGGTTGAAACCGTTATGCAAGCGGAACGTCTTGATGGCATGGTCACCTTTGCTGGTTGCGATAAGTCGTTGCCAGGAATGATGATGGCCGCTGCTCGTATCGATGTTGCCAGCGTCTTTGTTTATGCGGGATCAACGCTCGCGGGACAGGTGGACGGTAAAGATGTCACCATCATTGACGCCTTCGAAGCCGTGGGTGCATGCGCACGTGGCTTAATTTCGCAAGAGAAGGTCGATGAAATTGAACGCGCTATCTGTCCGGGCGAAGGCGCTTGTGGTGGCATGTACACCGCGAACACCATGGCCGCGGTTGGCGAAGCGCTTGGATTATCACTCCCTGGTTCCGCATCACCACCAGCAGTTGACCGTCGTCGTGATGATTATGCGGTTAAGGCTGGCGCAGCTGTTGTTGAACTTATTCGTCGTGGCATCACCACGCGAGATATTTTGACGAAGAAGGCATTCGAAAATGCCATCACCGTTGTGATGGCGCTCGGCGGTTCGACCAACGCGGTTCTTCACTTGTTGGCAATCGCAAACGAAGCTGAAGTTGAATTAACGCTGGAAGATTTCCATCGGATTGGTTCGAAGGTGCCGTTGCTCGGCGACTTGAAGCCATTCGGTAAATTTGTGATGACCGATATCGATCGCGTGGGCGGTATTCCGGTAGTGCTCCGCGCACTTCTTGATGCCGGACATTTGCACGGTGATTGCTTGACAGTGACCGGTAAGACGATGGCCGAAAACTTGGCGGAGCTGACTCCACTTGATCCGGATGGCGAAGTTCTGCACAGCATTAAGAATCCATTGTCACCTGGTGGCGGAATCACGATTCTTGGTGGATCACTTGCGCCAGAAGGTGCCGTCTGCAAGACAGCGGGTGTCGGTGTTGAACATTTCGAAGGACCAGCGCGCGTCTTTGAGCGCGAGCAAGCTGCGATGGAGGCGTTGGAGAACGGCACCATTAAAGCTGGCGATGCAATTGTGATTCGCTATGAAGGCCCTAAGGGCGGACCGGGCATGCGCGAGATGTTGATGATTACCGGTGCTATTAAGGGCGCGGGTTTGGGTAAGTCCACTCTGTTGTTGACCGATGGTCGCTTCTCGGGTGGATCCACCGGATTATGCGTCGGCCACGTCTCACCAGAAGCGGTGGATGGCGGACCAATTGCGTTTGTTCGCGATGGCGACATCATTCGAATCGATACGGTGAAGCGGACCTTGGATCTCTTGGTTGATGAGGCAGAGCTGGTCGAACGCCGGAAGAGCTTTCAGCCAGTACCCCACAAATACAAGCGGGGCGTCTTGGCGAAATACAGCAAGGTGGTTGGTTCCGCCTCACAGGGCGCGGTCACTAGCTAGCTCTCGAAAGACCTTCGGCGATGGCGCTCATATATTGAGACGTGCGTCTCAGGGGTTGACTCGCTTCTAGGCTCGCGCGAGAATTACCCCATGACATCCGTCGTGGTTATTAGCAAGCGCGCGATCTAGTTCCGACTAGAACGTGCGCTACCCCTCAGTGGAAACTGAGGGGTTTGCTATTTAACTGGGCGATTGTCCAACGCTATATGACGAGATATGACGAGATATGACGAGAGATATGAAGGGAGATGAACATGGGTAACGAGAAGAAGACGGGGGCGCAGGCTCTCGTGCAAGCGTTAGAAGATTCTGGCGTTGACGTCATGTTCGGTATCCCTGGCGGCGCAATCTTGCCGGCCTACGATCCAATTTTTGATTCCAAGATTCGCCATATTCTGGTTCGCCATGAACAAGGCGCCGGCCATGCTGCAACCGGTTACGCGCAAGCCACCGGCCGCGTTGGTGTATGCATTGCTACATCAGGCCCAGGTGCAACCAATCTCGTCACTCCGTTAGCCGATGCACAAATGGATTCTGTTCCGGTTGTTGCGATTACCGGTCAGGTCGCATCTGGCGCAATCGGTACCGACGCCTTTCAAGAGGCAGATATTCGCGGCATCACCATGCCGGTCACCAAGCACAACTTCTTGGTAACCGATCCTGCAGAGATTCCACGCGCTATTGCCGAGGCATTCCATATTGCTAGCACTGGTCGCCCAGGTGCGGTCTTGGTAGATATCGCCAAAGACGCCCTGCAGATGATGACGGATTACAACTATCCACAGAGCATTAATTTGGCTGGATATCACCCAATCTCCAAGCCAACCGATGGCGCGATTCGCGATGCGGCTCGTTTGATCGCTGAATCCAGCGCACCAGTTCTCTATGTGGGTGGCGGCGCTATCAAGTCAGCTGCGCATAAAGAGTTGCTTGAACTTGCAGAGCTCACCGGCGCACCTGTTGTTACAACGTTGATGGCGCTCGGCGCGTTTCCTAATAGTCATCCACAACATTTGGGCATGCCTGGAATGCACGGCACGGTTGCTGCGGTTACCGCGCTTCAAAAAGCTGACTTGCTCATTACCTTGGGCGCTCGCTTTGATGATCGCGTTACCGGAAAGCTTTCGTCCTTTGCTCCGAACGCAAAGATCCTTCATGCAGATATTGATCCTGCAGAAATTGGAAAGAACCGCCGCGCCGATGTTGCCGTTGTTGGCGATTTGAAGCTCACCATTGCTGCACTTATTCCAGCAGTAAAAGCAGAGTTCAAGAAGAGCAAGCCCGATCTTGGCGCTTGGTGGAAGCAAGTTAATTCATGGCGCGAGCGCTTCCCGCTTGCTTATGACCTGCCAGCTGATGGTGCGGTCTCACCACAATACGTAATTGAACGTATCGGAAAGATTTCAGGTCCAGATTCAATTTATGTGGCTGGCGTTGGCCAACACCAGATGTGGGCTTCACAATTCATTTCGTACGAAAAGCCACGCACCTGGTTGAACTCCGGCGGCTTGGGAACAATGGGATATGCCGTTCCTGCTGCAATGGGCGCAAAAGTTGGCGCACCAGATACCACTGTGTGGGCGATTGATGGCGATGGTTGTTTCCAGATGACCAACCAAGAGCTCGTGACATGCGCCCTGAACAATATTCCGATCAAGGTTGCGATTATCAATAACGAGAGCCTGGGCATGGTTCGCCAGTGGCAGACCTTGTTCTATAACCAACGTTATTCAAATACCGAGCTTCAATCCAAGCGGATTCCTGACTTTGCAAAGCTGGCAGAGGCAATGGGCTGTGTTGGATTGTCATGCGACAAGCCAGAAGATGTCGATCGCGTTATTCAACAAGCGATGGAGATCAACGATCGCCCGGTCGTTGTTGATTTCAGCGTTCATCGTGATGCAATGGTCTGGCCGATGGTTGCCGCTGGTACATCCAATGATGACATCGTCGTGGCTCGTTCCATGGCGCCGATCTGGGATTCACAGGAGCTCTAGTCATGACTCAACAACATCCAGATTCCGGAATCACATCTCGCGCTGCGACCAAGGTTCACACCTTGTCGGTCCTTGTTGAAAACAGCCCAGGTGTATTGGCTCGTATCGCTTCGCTCTTTTCGCGCCGCGGTTACAACATCGATTCGCTCGCCGTGGGACCAACCGAAAACCCACTGTATTCCCGAATGACCATTGTCATTGATGTCGAAGCCCACGCACTCGAGCAAGTGATCGCTCAGCTCGATAAATTAATCAATGTCATTTCAATTACCGAGCTCGACCCAGTCGCTTCGGTTCAGCGTGAGTTGTTGCTGGTCAAGGTCAGCACGAACGCAACCACTCGATCACAGGTCCTCGAGACCGTTCAACTTTTCCGCGCCAAAGTAGTCGACGTGGCACAAGATGCCGTCACGGTCGAGGCGACCGGAAATTCCGAGAAGATTGAGGCACTGCTTCGCGTTCTCGAACCGTATGGCATCAAAGAATTGGTTCAATCAGGACTTGTGGCTATGTCACGCGGATTGAAGCCAGGTTTATCAACTAACACCGACTCGAAAGGCTAGACCTCACATGGCAACCCAGTATCACGACGAAGATGCAGACCTATCGATTATTCAAGGCAAGAAAGTTGCCGTGATTGGTTATGGCTCACAAGGTCACGCACACGCGCTCAGTTTGCGCGATAGCGGTGTTGATGTTCGCATCGGTTTAGCTGATGGTTCGAAGTCACGCGCAAAGGCAGAGGCAGAGGGACTTCGCGTTCTCTCAGTTGCTGATGCAGTGAAGGAAGCCGACCTCGTTATGTTGTTGGCTCCAGATCACGTCCAGCGCCATATCTATAACGAGTCCATCAAGCCAAACTTGAAGCCAGGTTCAGCTCTGTTCTTCGGACATGGATTCAACATTCGTTTCGGTTACATCAAGCCAGAAGCAAATATCGATGTTGCGATGGTTGCACCAAAGGGTCCAGGACACTTGGTCCGTCGCGAATATGCAGCAGGACGCGGTGTTCCTGTTCTTGTCGCGGTTGAGCAAGATGCCACAGGCAACGCATGGCCATTGACCTTGTCATACGCAAAGGCAATCGGTGGATTGCGCGCTGGCGGAATCTTGACCACCTTTACCGAAGAGTGCGAGACCGACTTGTTCGGCGAGCAGGCAGTCTTGTGTGGCGGCGCATCACAACTCGTCCAATACGGTTTTGAAACTTTGGTCGAAGCTGGTTACCAGCCAGAGGTTGCGTATTTCGAGTGCTTGCACGAACTTAAGTTGATTGTTGACTTGATGTACGAGGGCGGAATCGCAAAGCAGCGCTGGTCGGTATCCGATACAGCTGAATACGGAGATTATGTCTCGGGTCCACGCGTCATTGATCCGCGTGTCAAGGAGAACATGAAGGCTGTTTTGAGTGATATCCAGAATGGCACCTTCGCAAAGCGCTTCATTGATGATCAAGAGGCAGGCGCTCCTGAGTTCAAGTCATTGCGCGCAAAGGGCGAGTCGCACCCAATCGAGTCGGTTGGCCGTGAACTTCGCAAGATGATGTCATGGGTCCGTGGCAACACCAAGGATGATTACCAAGAAGGTGTAGCAGCACGTGGCTAACAAGCCGGTAGTTCTCATTGCCGAAGAGCTGAGCCCTGCAACCATGCAGGCGCTTGGCCCTGACTTTGAAGTTCGCCACTGTGATGGTGCGAATCGGGATGAACTATTGCCAGCGCTCGCTGCGGGTGTAGATGCAGTCTTGATTCGCTCTGCGACAAAGATGGATGCAGAAGCGATTGCTGCCGCCAAAGGACTAAAGGTAATTGCACGTGCGGGCGTTGGTCTCGATAACGTTGATATTCCTGCGGCTACCGCTGCGGGCGTCATGGTTGTCAATGCACCAACATCAAATATCGTTTCGGCAGCCGAGCTAGCAATCTCGTTGTTGCTCGCATCTGCTCGCTTTATCTCGCCAGCACATGCTGCGCTGCGTAACGGCAAATGGGCGCGTTCCAAGTACACCGGCGCAGAGCTCTTTGAAAAGACGCTAGGTATCGTCGGTTTTGGTCGCATCGGCCAGCTCGTCGCGGCTCGCATGCAGGCATTTGGCATGAACGTGATTGCTTACGATCCCTACCTTCAACCTGCTCGTGCTGCGCAATTAGGCGTTCAGTTGGTTGAACTCGACGTGCTCTTGAAGAATGCGGATTTCATCACGATTCACTTGCCTAAGACAAAAGAGACTGCAAACTTGATCGGCGTAGACGCGCTCAAGCTCGTCAAGCCTTCGGTTCGTATTGTGAACGCTGCTCGTGGTGGCGTTTTGGATGAGGCTGCCCTCTTTGATGCACTGAACGAAGGTCGCGTTGCTGGCGCAGGTCTGGATGTTTATGCAACCGAACCATGCACCGACTCACCACTCTTTCAGCTCGACAATGTTGTTGCCACACCACACCTCGGTGCTTCGACTGATGAAGCGCAGGAGCGTGCGGGTATTGCGGTTGCAGTATCTGTTCGCAAGGCACTTGGTGGCGAGCTTGTTCCTGATGCGGTCAACGTTAAGGGCGGAATGATTCACGAAGAGATTCGCCCAAGCTTGCCGTTGGTCGAGAAGATGGCGCAGATAGCGACATCCCTCGCAGGCGAACTTCCCGTCTCGATCGCGCTACATGTCCGTGGCGATATTTCTGGACATGATTCGTCAATCTTGGCGACAAGCGCTCTGAAAGGCGCGCTGTTGGCGACCGGTGCAGAAGAAGTTACTTACGTGAACGCTCCCGGTCTGGCAGCGGATCGTGGAATCACCTCAACCGTCGATACAAATCCAGAGAGTCCGGAATATCGCAGCATGATCTCTTTGCATGCAGCGTTGAGCAACGGCAAGACCGTTGTCGTTGACGGAACCTTGATGGGTATTCGCAAAGTCGAGAAAATCATTGCGGTCGATGGCTTTGATCTGGATCTGCCACCAACTGAGAACCTGCTCTTCCTTCGCTATACCGATAAGCCCGGCATCGTCGGTGCGGTCGGCGGAATCTTGGGCGCAGCTGGTTTGAATATTGCTGGCATGCAGGTTGCTCGCGCCAACCAAGGCGGCGAAGCGCTGATGGCGATCACCGTTGATTCATCTGTATCCGATGAGATCGTTGGCAAGGTCCAAAAAGAGACTGGCGCAGAACTCGTTCGCTCTGTAACTCTCGTTAATTAATGTGAAGGTGAATTAATGTCTAACGTAGTAAAGCTCGCGGTCATTGCTGGCGACGGCATTGGTCCAGAAGTCGTCGGTGAAGGTCTCAAGGTTTTGGAAGCAGTAGCCGCTAAGTACGGCACGACTTTTGCTAAGACCGAATACGACCTTGGTGCAAAGTACTGGCACCGAACTGGTGAAACTTTGCCGGATTCCGTTCTTGCCGAGCTTGCTACAGCAGACGTTATTTTGTTGGGCGCGGTTGGCGACCCGGGTGTGCCTAGTGGCGTGCTCGAGCGCGGACTCTTGCTCAAGCTTCGCTTCGCATTTGATCACTACATCAATCTCCGTCCAGCGAAACTCTTCCCAGGTGTTAAGTCCCCACTGGTTAATTCTGATGCGATTGATTTTGTCGTTGTTCGCGAAGGAACCGAAGGCCCATATGTTGGCGCCGGCGGGTCGTTGGCATACGGGACACCGGATGAAATAGCTACCGAGGAGAGTCTCAACACTCGACGCGGCGCAGAGCGTGTGATTCGCGATGCCTTTGCACGCGCCCAAGCTCGACCACGCAAGAAGCTGACCTTGGTACATAAGAACAATGTGCTGACTCGCGCTGGTGGTCTATGGACCCGAACCTTCAACGAAGTTGCTAAAGAATTCCCGGATGTCACCACCGACTACTTGCATGTCGATGCGGCATCGATGTTCTTTGTAACCAACCCAGAGCGGTTTGATGTGGTTGTCACCGATAATCTCTTTGGCGATATCTTGACCGATATTGCGGCTGCCATTTGCGGCGGTATTGGTTTGGCTGCTTCTGGCAACATCAACCCAACCGGAAAATTCCCATCCATGTTTGAACCCGTTCACGGTTCTGCACCGGATATTGCTGGCAAGGGGCTAGCGGATCCCACCGCGACCATCATGTCGGTTGCGATGTTGCTCTCACATATTGGATTGCACGACGCTGCGCGCGAAGTTGAAGCAGCGGTTGCTGCTGACCTGGTCTCCCGTGGAGATACCAAGCGCTCCACCTCTGAAATTGGCGCCGCCATCTTGCAGGCTGTGAAGTAAAGGAGAAGCCATGAAAGTAAATCTCCATCCAAATACTGCACCGGCAACTGACGCTGATCGCGCCGCAAAAATTGCCGAAGGTGGATTCGGTAAGTACTACACCGACAATATGGTCGTTGCAGAGTGGAGCCTTGAAAACGGCTGGTCTGATGCAGAGTTGAAGCCTTATGGTCCGCTGACACTTGATCCTGCGACCGCGGTATTTCATTATGGTCAGGAAATTTTCGAGGGCATGAAGGCATATATCCAACCCGATGGTTCAATTTCATTGTTCCGACCACAAGCAAATGCCGAACGTTTTGCACGAAGCGCAGCGCGGTTAGCGTTGCCGGAGATGCCGACTGACTTTTTTGTTAAAACCATTGAAGAATTGGTGAAGCAGGACCGCGCCTGGGTTCCTGGCAAAGTAGGAGAGTCGCTCTACTTGCGTCCATTCATGATTGCTACCGAAGTTGGTCTGGGCGTACGCCCATCCAATAAGGCGATGTATCTCTTGATCGCAACACCAGCCTCTGCATATTTCAATGCCGCCAAGGCAGTGACCGTTTGGATTTCGACCGAATATGTTCGCGCAGCGCCAGGTGGAACCGGTGAAGCAAAATGTGGTGGTAACTACGCAGCATCATTAGTCGCACAACGCCAAGCCGCCGAGCAAGGTTGCGATCAGGTCGTATGGTTGGATGCGAACGAGCGCCGCTGGATTGAAGAAATGGGTGGAATGAACCTGTACTTCATCAAGGGTTCAGGCAAAGATGCCACCGTTGTTACTCCGAAATTGACCGGCACCTTGTTGCCAGGAATCACCCGCGATTCAATTCTCTCGGTTGCGGCAGACCTTGGTTACAAGGTGGAAGAAACAATGATTTCTATCGATGATTGGCGCGATGGCGTTGCTAGCGGTGAAATCACTGAAATCTTTGCCTGCGGAACCGCGGCAGTTGTTTCAGCTGTGGGAGCCGCGAAGAGCGCGCATGGCACATGGACTACCGGCGACGGAAATCCAGGACCTATCACGCAACAGATTCGGGAAACCTTGCTCGGTATTCAACACGGCACAATCGCGGATACGCGCGGATGGAACGTCAAGGTCTGTTAATGCCAACATCTGACGCTTTCCATATTTACGACACCACGCTTCGTGATGGCGCGCAGCAAGAAGGTCTGAACCTTTCGGTTCATGACAAGCTGGCGATTGCTCGTTATCTCGATGAGTTGGGTGTTGGATTTATTGAAGGCGGCTGGCCCGGCGCAAACCCTAAGGACACGGAATTCTTTGAGCGCGCAAAAAAAGAATTGCAGTTAAAGAACGCCACCTTCGTAGCGTTCGGTGCGACACGTCGCCCTAACGTCAAAGCAGCAGATGATGTCTTGCTCCGCGCGCTTGCTGATTCAGGCGCAGCGGCCGTAACGCTGGTGGCAAAGTCTCACGATCGTCACGTTGATTTAGCGCTCAAGACCAACCTGGATGAAAACCTGGCGATGATTCGCGACTCCATCAAGTTTTTGCGCGATGGTGGCCAACGGGTGTTTCTCGATGCCGAGCACTTCTTTGATGGTTACCTCTCTAACAAGGCATATGCGTTAGAAGTAGTACGGACCGCAGCTGAAGCTGGCGCAGATGTAGTCGCGCTCTGCGATACAAATGGTGGCATGTTGCCGGACCAGCTAGCCGACATCGTGCATGACGTCCTCGGAGCATCGTCATCTCGCCTGGGTATTCATTGCCACAACGACACCGGCTGCGCGATCGCTAACTCGTTGGCCGCTATTGAAGCTGGTGCGACGCATGTGCAGGGCACGCTTAATGGGTATGGCGAGCGCACCGGTAACGCCGATTTAGTCAGCATCATCGCTAACTTGGAGTTGAAGAAGAAGCAGAAAGTTTTGCCAGAAGGCGCGCTACGCGAGGCATTCCGGATTTCGCACGCTGTTTCTGAGGTAACAAACGTTGCCCCAAGTCCACGCCAACCATACGTCGGCGTATCAGCATTCGCGCACAAAGCGGGATTGCATGCCAGCGCGATCAAGGTAGATCCAGCGATGTATCAACACGAAGATCCGGCTTCGGTAGGAAACGATATGCGGATGCTTGTTTCGGATATGGCCGGCCGCGCCTCCATCGAATTAAAGTCGCAAGAACTTGGCGTTGATATCGGCGACGATAAAGAGGTCGTGGGTCGGGTTGTAGCACGCGTCAAAGAGATGGAAGCACGCGGCTTTACCTTTGAAGCAGCGGATGCATCATTCGAGCTTCTCTTGCGGGAAGAGATTGATGGCAAGCGTGCCAAGTTCTTCACGATTCTTAATTGGGACACCACCGTTACTCGTGGCTCCGGGGATGCTGTGACTTCACGCGCGCAGGTCACCATCTCTGCCGGCGGCGAAGTAATTGAGGCTGAAGGATCCGGTAATGGTCCGGTCAACGCCATCGACCGCGCACTGCGTAGCGGTTTGGAAAAGTTTTATCCAGAGCTCGCAAAGCTAGAGCTGACGGATTACAAAGTTCGAATTCTGGAAGGTCGATTGGGCACCGGCGCAATCACTCGCGTTTTGGTTGAGACCAGCGATGGCACAGGGGAGTGGACCACGATCGGTGTTCATGAGAACGTAATTGCTGCGTCTGCGATGGCGCTGGAGGATGCGGTGACCTACGGCTTGCTTCGTCAGGGTCGCTTACCAGAATGACCGATGCCGGCTTGATTGCTCAGTACGAAGAGCATCTGGCAATTGACTGCAATCTTGCAGATAACTCCATCCGGGGTTACGTCTCGGACTTACAGTCTTTCTTGGCTCATATCGAAAAGTTAAACATCACGGAATTTTCTGATTTAGAGTTGAAGCACGTTCGGTCATGGCTAGCCAACTTGCAGACGACTGGCGCAGCACGTTCTACCCTGGCCCGCCGAATCGTTTCGATGCGCGCTTTTACAGGGTGGGCATATCGCAATGGCTGGTTGAGCTCGGACATCGCTGCTTCATTAGTAGTACCTAAGCCGCACCGCACGCTGCCCGATGTGTTGAACCAGAACGATGCTCAGCAGATGATCGATGCGCTGATCGAACGGAATGTCGAAACCCACGCCGCGAAATCTCGGCGCGATCTGGCGATTGTTGAAGTCTTGTATGCGTCAGGTGCACGCGTCTCGGAAATTTGCGGCTTAGATATGCGCGATCTTGATCAAAGCCGTCAAACCATAAAAGTTTTAGGCAAAGGTAATAAAGAACGAGTCGTGCCACTTGGTGGCCCGGCAATGACTGCCATCAATGATTACCTGTCGAAGGCGCGTCCGGAATTCGCCAACGAATTATCGGGCGATGCAATTTTTCTTGGCTCTCGCGGAAAGCGAATTGATCAACGAACCGTTCGTGAAATCGTGTATCGAGCAACCGCAGAAGTCGGCGTGAAAATGGGGCCGCATGGTCTGCGCCATTCTGCTGCTACGCACTTGCTTGAAGGCGGCGCAGATTTGCGCACCGTGCAAGAGATTTTGGGTCATTCGTCACTGGCAACAACTCAGATTTACACCCACGTCTCGCCGGAGCGGTTGAAAAGTGCATATGACCAAGCACATCCCAGGGCATAAGTTCATGAACATGAACTGCGTTGCCGGTAGTGCTCTCGACCGCAACTGACCGCGGCCACGCTAACCCGGTTGCCAATCCCAAGACGATCAGCGACAGGCCGACGACCGCTTTCAGTCCGGCGCCAGAACTTTCAGTTTTTGTAATGTCCATGCAGGCAGTCTCGATTATGGGGCTCAGGCCAGCGCGGGCAGGCGGGAAATCTGGGGAAAAAGCACCCCTGTGCATCACATAGGATTAGCCCCAGCACAACAGCAGTTTTGAGCCCGCTGAGGAAACTCAATCGGAATCTCATAGTTGTGACTTCACGCGCTTAACTGAGTTAGCACTTCGGTGATCTACCCAGTAACCATTTCGGTCCGCGGATTGTTTTCGTAACAACCCGGTCGGTGATTAAGCGCTAGAGATTCAACAAATCGTTGAGTCGTTAACCGAGTGCGTTATTCGTGCCTGCACGGAAACGCAATGAAGGAGTATGCCGTTATGGCAGTTGTAACAATGCGAGAGCTCCTCGACAGCGGAGTCCACTTCGGACACCAGACTCGTCGATGGAACCCAAAGATGAAGCGCTACATTTTCGCGGAGCGCAATGGCATCTACATCATCGATATCCAACAATCACTCGCGCTGATTGATAGCGCTTACGAGTTTGTTAAGGACACAGTCGCCAAGGGCGGACATATCCTTTTCGTTGGAACAAAGAAGCAAGCACATGAGCCAATTAAGGCGATGTCTGCTCGCGTAGGAATGCCATACGTCACCGAGCGTTGGTTGGGCGGAATGCTCACCAACTTCCCAACCGTCTACAAGCGTATTCAGCGCTTGAAGGAGTTGGAAGCCCTAGAGAGTTCTAACGATCAAGTTTTGACTAAGAAGGAACTCTTGGTTCTTCGCCGCGAGCGCGAGAAGCTCACCAAGAACCTCGAAGGTATTCGCAACATGACCAAGTTGCCTTCAGCAATTTGGGTAGTCGATACCAAGAAGGAGCACCTTGCTGTTGCAGAAGCACACAAGCTCGGTATTCCAGTCGTCGCTATCTTGGATACCAACTGCGATCCAGATGAAGTCGATTACAAGATTCCAGGCAACGACGATGCAATTCGTTCCATCGCATTGTTGACTCGCGTCATTGCCGATGCAGCAACCGCAGGCTTGCAGGCTCGTTCTGCAACCGCAGCAGCTGCCGCGCAAAATTCCGATGCACCTGCAGCTAAGGCTGAAGCAGTGTTGGCAGATGTTGCTAACGAGATGCTTTCAGCAGCCGGCGAAGCAGCACCAGCTGAAGGGGAGACCAAGTAAGTGGCGGCCTACACAGCAGACGATGTAAAGCGTTTACGCGAAGCAACTGCCGCTGGCATGTTGGATTGCAAGAAGGCGCTCGACGAAGCCGAAGGTAACTTCGATAAGGCAGTCGAGATCATTCGCGTTAAGGGACTCAAGGGAGTCACCAAGCGCGAAGGTCGCACAACTTCAAATGGTTTGGTCATTGCAGAAGCCGAAGGCAACTTGGGCGTCATGATTGAACTTAACTGCGAAACCGACTTCGTTGCGAAGGGCGATCGTTTCCAGGAGTTGGCAGCAGACCTCTTGGCACAGCTCAAGGCAACCAAGATTGCTGAATTGCCAGCCTTCTTGGAGTCAAAGCTTGCGAACGGCAAGAGCGTGCAAGAACTCATCGATGAGGGCAACGCAACTTTGGGCGAGAAGATCGAACTTCGCCGCATTGCAGTTCTCGATGGTTCACCTGTTGCTCTCTACTTGCACCGCACCAGCCCAGATTTGCCACCACAGGTTGGCGTCTTGGTTCAGCTCGCATCTGCTGCGGCAGAAGCCGGCAAGGACATTGCACAGCACATTGCAGCATTCGCACCTCAGTTTGTTCGTCGCGAAGATATTCCGGCCGACAACATCGAGAACGAGCGTCGCATCGCTGAAGAGACCGCCCGCGCTGAAGGTAAGCCAGAAGCCTCGATTTCAAAGATTGTTGAAGGTCGCGTGACCGGATACGTCAAGGAAATCAGCTTGTTGGAGCAGGCCTTTGCGAAGGATGCCAAGAAGACGGTCCAGCAAATCGTGGATGAAGCAAAGACAGCCGTGTCGGCGTTTCACCGTTTCCGAGTTGGACAGTAATCTCTTCCTCAGTACAAGTAACGTCTAGTTAAGGAGCACTCACTATGGCCCGTCAAGGTTATAAGAGAGTGCTCCTTAAACTTTCTGGCGAAGTTTTTGGTGGTGCTGCTGGCATCGGTGTTGACCCTGATGTTGTGCACGATATCGCCGCTCAAATTGCAGATGTGGTTCGCGCTGGCACCGAAGTAGGTATCGTCGTCGGTGGCGGTAACTATTTCCGCGGTGCAGAGCTACAACAGCGTGGCATGGATCGCGCACGAGCTGACTACATGGGCATGCTCGGTACCGTTATGAACTGCCTGGCGCTTCAAGATTTTCTGGAAAAAGAAGGAATCGATACTCGCGTGCAGACCGCCATCACGATGGGTCAGGTCGCTGAGCCATACATTCCACGCCGCGCAATTCGTCACTTAGAAAAGGGCCGGGTCGTAATTTTTGGCGCCGGTGCAGGTATGCCGTTCTTCACTACCGACACCGTTGCTGCACAACGCGCGCTTGAAGTAGGCGCGAAGGCTTTGTTACTCGCCAAGAGTGGCGTCGACGGCGTCTACTCGGCTGACCCACGCAAGGATTCTTCTGCAACGAAATACGATTCAATTTCATACGACGAGGTACTTTCTAAGTCGCTCGCAGTCGCTGATGCGGCAGCCTTCTCGCTCTGTCGCGAAAATAATTTGCCGATCGTTGTCTTTGATCTTAAGGACAAGGGAAATATTGGTCGCGCGGTTCGCGGCGAATCTATCGGAACGCTCGTTTCTTAATTCAGTTGAAGTATTTATCGGAACACGGAGAAAAAGATGTCTGATCTAGCTACCACGTTGAGCGATGCCGGCTCCAAGATGGCCAAGGCCGTTGAGGTCGCGAAAGAAGATTTCGGTTCGATTCGCAGTGGTCGCGCTCATCCATCGATGTTCGCCAAGATTATGGTCGAGTACTACGGCACCTATACGCCGCTTTCGCAGCTCGCAACCGTTCAGGTCCCGGAGCCACGTATGGCAACTGTCAGCCCATTTGATAAGAGCGCGATGGCGCTGATTGAAAAGGCAATTCGCGAATCTGATCTGGGCGTCAATCCAGCAACCGATGGCGCGATCATCCGCGTCAACTTCCCGCAACTGACCGAAGAACGACGCAAGGATTACATCAAGGTGGCTCGCACCAAGGCCGAAGATTCTCGCATCGCAATTCGGAATATCCGTCGTACCGCAAAGGAAGCGATGGAGAAGATGGAGAAGGATGGCGAGGTCGGCAAGGACGATGTCGCTCGCGGCGAAAAGGATCTCGAGAAGCTGACCTCTGATCACGTGGCCAAGATTGATGAACTGTTGAAGCATAAGGAAACCGAGCTGCTCGAAGTTTAAGTCGAGCCGCCCCTTAACCTCAGATCATGGATGACCTACATTCGCTCAACGAAGCGATAAACGCCAAAGCTGGCCGAAAGCTCTTGCCATCAATTTTGGTCTCATTGGCAATCTTTGCGCTGGTCTTCGTGACAATCGAATATGTTCCGATTCTCTTTGGTGTCCTCGTGTGGGCTGCAATCATGTTGGCGATGCGCGAGCTGGTTCGCGCATATAACGCTGGTGGAATTGAACTGCCCGAGCGGATCCTTCAACTCGCTGGAACCGGTGTCATCGTTGCTGCTTGGTACGGAAAAGTCTCGGGCTTGGCGGTTGCCATCGCCATCGCGATTCCCAATGTTCTGGTCTATATGTTGCTGCGCAACCCTAAGGACTTCGTCCGTCGCTCTACCTCCGCCGCCTTTGCAATCTTTTATCTAGCGTTCTTGGGTGGCTTTATCGTTCTGCTTGCTCACCACGAGGATGGTGGCGCGCGTATCTTGGCGCTTGTCGTTCTCGTTGCCTGCAACGATACCTTCGCTTATTTTTCCGGCGTGCTTTTCGGTAAGCACCCGATGGCTCCGGCGATTAGCCCCAAGAAGACGTGGGAAGGTTTTTCGGGCTCGATAGTTGCAACGACGATTGGATCCTCGCTCGTCTTCGCGTTGGCGATGCATAAAGACTGGTGGCTCGGCGCAATAGTTGGAGTTGTTGCGGTGATAACCGGAACATGTGGCGATCTGATTGAGTCCGCGGTTAAGCGTGATCTAGCTATTAAAGATATGGGTTCACTATTGCCTGGTCATGGTGGCATCTTGGATCGAATCGACTCGGTACTTTTCACCGGTCCGGCGGTATGGTTCGCCCTTGAAATCATTAAGCACTTCAAGCTATGAGTAACGAGAATTCCGGCGTGCCGGAAATCAAACTGGTCTTTGATGAGCCCAAGCAAAAGGTAAAACCACCGAAGCACTTTGCTGATTTATCGCCTGAGGAGCGCAAGGCCAAAGCGGTTGAAATCGGCGTCCCGGCATTTCGGGCCAACCAGATGGCAGTGCATTTCTTTAGCCATTACAACGATGACCCAGAGTCATGGACCGATATTCCGAAGGAACTTCGCGAAAAGCTGGCGGCAGAGTTCATGCCCAAGTTGATTACCTTGGTTCGCTCAGTGGTCGCCGACGGTGGCAAGACTCGAAAAGATTTGTGGCGGTTGCACGACGGCGTCTTGGTCGAGAGCGTCTTGATGCGTTACAGCGATCGGACAACTGTCTGCATTTCCTCGCAAGCGGGATGTGGAATGAACTGCCCATTTTGCGCGACTGGCCAAGGCGGCTTAACTCGTAATCTGACCGCAGGTGAAATCACCGCACAAGTTGTCGCTGCTGCACGAGCATGCGCTGAGGGCGAACTGCCTGGTGGCCCAACGCGACTGTCCAACATCGTCTTTATGGGCATGGGCGAGCCGATGGCAAACTACAACTCGGTCTTGCGATCGGTCCGCAACATCACCGCACCTCAACCAGATGGTCTAGGAATTAGCGCGCGTTCAGTCACCCTTTCAACCGTAGGTTTGGTTAACGGAATTGAAAAATTGATGGAAGAGGGAATCCCGGTCACGCTCGCGGTCTCGCTCCACACTCCCGATGACGAACTCCGCGACACTTTGGTTCCGATTAACTCGCGCTTTAAAGTAAAAGAAGTACTGGCCGCCGCGGATAAATATGCCGAGAAGACCGGCCGCCGCTACTCGATCGAATACGCGCTGATTCGCGATATCAACGATCAGGCATGGCGTTCGGATTTGCTGGGTCGATTGTTGAAGAACCGAAATGCGCACGTGAACTTGATTCCACTCAACCCCACTCCGGGTTCTAAATGGACCGCGTCGCGACCACAGGATGAAGCAGAGTTTGTTCGAATCCTCGAGACCTATGGCGTCCCCGTCACGGTTCGAGATACCAGAGGTCGCGATATCGACGGTGCATGTGGTCAATTGGCCGCCGCCGAGATAACCTCTGAGGCATGAAATCACTCTCTAACTTCATTAACGGCAAGGCCCAACCCGCAGTAAGCGGAGCTACATCCGAAATCATTAACCCGGCAACTGGCGTTGCATATACAACTGCGCCGGTCTCTGGTGCAGCGGATGTAGACCTTGCGATGAAGGCGGCCAGCACCGCGTTTGAGGATTGGCGTGATTCCACACCGTCTGAGCGTCAACGCGCACTGTTGAAGATTGCCGACGCCTTTGAGGCTCGCGCCGATGAAATAATCGCGGTCGAAGTAGAGAACACCGGTAAGCCCGTTTCTTTGACGACTTCTGAAGAAGCGCCGCCGATGATTGATCAAATTCGTTTCTTTGCTGGCGCAGCACGAAATCTCGAAGGTAAATCGGCCGGTGAGTATATGCGCGGCATGACTTCGTTCATTCGACGCGAACCAATCGGCGTCTGCGCACAAGTAACTCCATGGAACTATCCAATGATGATGGCGGTCTGGAAATGGGCTCCTGCGATTGCCGCTGGAAATACCGTTGTCTTGAAGCCAAGCGATACGACTCCGGCATCAACGGTGTTGATGGCAGAAATTATGGCTGAGTTTTTACCTGCTGGTGTATTCAATGTTGTTACAGGAGATCGCGAGACTGGTCGCGCACTTGTTGAGCATGCAACCCCAGCAATGGTCTCTATTACCGGATCGGTACGCGCGGGCATTGAAGTAGCTAAGTCAGCAGCTAACGATGTGAAGCGAGTTCACCTCGAGCTCGGTGGCAAGGCGCCAGTAGCAGTCTTTGCGGATGCTGATTTGGCAGCGGCTGCCGAAGCTATTGCGATTGCTGGCTATTTCAACGCTGGACAAGATTGCACCGCCGCCACCCGAGTCATGGTTGAAGAGAGTGCCTACGACGATTTCGTCGCGTTGCTTGCTGCGCAGGCCCGCGACAACATCAAGACCGGTGGGCCGACTGAAGATGTTCTTTATGGTTCGGTCAACAACGCCAACCAGCTCGCTCGCGTTAAGGGCCTGGTGGAGCGCACCCCTTCGCACGCAAACGTTGTGGCGGGTGGTTCGGTGGTGGATCGTGCTGGCTATTACTTTGCTCCAACTGTGATTGCTGGCCTTCGTCAAGATGACGAGATGATTCAGAACGAAATCTTCGGACCGGTGATCACCGTGCAGAAATTCAAGGATGAAGCAGAAGCAATTCGGTTAGCTAATGGCGTCAGCTATGGCTTGGCTTCCAGCGTCTGGACCAGCAACCATGGCCGCGCAATGCGCCTGGCAAAGGCTTTTGATTTTGGTTGCGTCTGGATTAATACCCACATTCCTTTAGTTGCTGAGATGCCACACGGCGGTTTCAAGCACTCGGGTTATGGAAAAGATTTGTCGGGCTATGGTTTCGAGGATTACACCCGAATCAAGCACGTCATGACCAACCTGAACGCGTAAGGTTCTCTTATGGCAAACCTCGGCAATATGTATGGTCCAAGCTTTACCTTCTTGGGTATTCCGCAATGCGACCTTGATGACCACACCACATTTGCCGATGCTGATGTCGTAATTGTGGGTGCGCCGATTGATTCCGGCACATCACATCGCTCCGGTGCAAAGATGGGGCCACAAGCGATTCGGATGGGCGATTACCTGCCGCATGACGCCGAGCGACCACATATGTCGATGCGGGTCGATGCGCTCAAAGAGTTGAAGATTTATGACGCCGGCGATTTGTTAATGCCAGGCGGTGATCTCACGCATTCGCTAAAGGTGTTAGAAGACGCCACTGAAAAGATTTCTCGTTCTGGGGCTATCGCGGTCGTTCTTGGCGGCGATCATTCGATTGCTTCGGCTGATGTTGCTGGTATTGCGAAGCATCGCGGCATGGGGCGAATCTCGATGATTCACTTTGATGCGCATGCCGATACCGGCGATTCACAATTTGGCGCGTTGGTCGGTCACGGCACCCCGATGCGGCGATTGATTGATAGCGGTGCGGTTCGCGGCGATCGTTTCTTGCAGCTGGGCCTTCGTGGCTATTGGCCAGATGACGCGACCTTAAAGTGGATGCGCGATCAGGGCATGCGTTCGTATGAGATGACCGAAATTCATCACCGTGGCATGACTGCTGTGCTGGATGAATCTTTTGCGACTCTTACCAATGAATGCGATGGCGTTTTCCTCTCAGTCGATATCGATGTTGTCGATCCAGGTATGGCACCGGGCACAGGCACCCCCGAACCAGGCGGCATGACCAGCCGTGAATTGCTTGAGGCGGTCCGTCGAATTTGCTTAGAGTTGCCGATTGTTGGAATCGATATTGTTGAAGTTGCGCCGCCTTATGACAGCGCGGATATCACAGCAATCTTGGCCAATCGAGTAGTACTCGAAGCGTTGAGTGCAATTACGTTGCGCAAGAAGGGTGGAACTTATTCCGCCGTGCGCAATCTGCTCGATCGCTAACCAGTCACTAGTCGGCGGTAGCTTCAACTATCTGAGAAGATAGGCACATGTCCGAGACCTCACGAATGCGCGAAATCGTCATTCTCGGCTCAACCGGTTCGATCGGCGTCCAAGCTCTCGAAATTGTCGCTGCCAATCCAGATCGTTTTCGAGTCGTGGGGCTCTCCGCGGGGTCGAAGAACCTGCCAATGCTCTTTGATCAAGCGAAGCGATTCAAAGTTCCGTTTGTTGCAACAACGGCTACTGCGGAGGAAGCAAAAAAATACTCGCAAGGATATGACGGAGAAGTCATCACGGGCGCCAACGCGTCGACCGAGCTCGCGGCGCATCAGTGCGATGTCGTACTCAACGGCATCACTGGTTCCATCGGTTTATCGCCGACCTTGTCCGCGTTGTCGGCCGGCAATCGAGTCGCGCTAGCCAACAAAGAATCGCTCGTCGCAGGCGGCGAACTCGTTATGAAATTCGGTCGCGATCGAATCATCCCTGTGGATTCCGAACATTCTGCGTTGTATCAATGTTTCTTGGGTGGCAAGGCTGATGAGGTAGCCAAAGTTATTTTGACTGCAAGCGGTGGCCCGTTTAGGGATCGCACCGATTTGTCTTCGGTCACAGTTGCGGAAGCGCTTGCGCATCCAACATGGGCGATGGGTCCGGTCGTCACCATTAACTCTGCAACTTTAATGAACAAAGGATTGGAGATTATCGAGGCGCATTACCTCTTCGATATTCCGTACTCGCGCGTCGACGCGGTCATCCATCCGCAGTCCGTTGTGCATTCGATGGTGGAATTTATTGATGGCTCGACCTTGGCCCAGGCATCACCACCCAACATGAAAGGGCCGATTTCATACGCCATCGCCGATGGAGATCGGGTCGCCGGAGCAACGCGATCGATTGATTGGACGGCGGCACATCAGTGGAGTTTTGCACCGATCAACGAGCAGCGATTTCCTGCAGTTGCGCTCGCTCGTCACTGCGGCGAAATAGGTGGGGGAGCGACCACGATTTATAACGCAGCAAATGAGATAGCGGTGGCGGCTTTTATTAACCAGACAATTCCTTTTACCGCAATCGTCAAGATTGTTGAGTCCAGCGTTAACGCTTTGGCCCAAAGCACGCTTTCCATTCGAGATTTATCCGATGTCAGTGCTATCGAGCAAGATGCTCGTCTACACGCTGAACGATTCGTTGCAGAGATGCGGAGCTAAGGTCATGATGGGATTTCTTGGAGTACTCGCTTTTATTGTTGCGCTGCTCTTTTCGGTGATGGTGCATGAAGCGGGACATTTCTTAACCGCCAAGGGCTATGGCATGAAGGTCACCGAGTTCTTCTTGGGTTTCGGAAAGCGGCTCTGGTCTTTCCGTCGCGGTGAGACAGAATTCGGAATCAAGGCAATTCCAGCCGGTGGATATTGCCGAATCGTAGGTATGAGCATTCATGAAGAGCTCACACCCGAGGAAACACCACGTGCCTTCTACACCGCATCAGCCCCCAAGCGTTTGGTGGTACTTGGTGCAGGTTCCTTCCTTCACTTCGTGCTCGGATTTCTTTTTCTTTTCGTACTTCTCGCCGGCGTCGGCGTATCGAGTATTACTCCAACGATCGACACCGTCGAACCATGTCTGACCTCCTTGCCATGCACGACTGCGGATACGCCTTCGCCTGCAAAGGCAGCCGGTCTTCTTGCGGGCGATACCGTGAAATCCATTAACGGTATTTCAGTTACCGACTGGGTAAAGGCCGTTACAACTATCCGCGCTTCTGCAAATAAACCGTTAACCGTGGTCGTTAATCGAGCAGGCACCGATCTGACGCTCACTGTTACTCCAGCGCCACATCAAGTAAATGGCAAAACTCAGGGCATGATTGGCGTGATCAATAAAGTTGGCTTAAAGCGCCAATCCTTTATCAACTCGATTAAGGGTTCCGGCACGCTCACCAAGCAGCTATTCACCAGCAGCATCTCCTCGCTGGTTTCACTTCCCACTAAAATTGTTCCGCTCTTCAAGCAGACCTTCTTGCATCAAAAGCGCGATCCGCAAGGGTTAGTTGGAGTTGTCGGTGTTGCTCGAGTCTCTGCTCAAACTGCTAGCGCGAAGAATGTTGGAGCTGGGGAGAAGGTTGGCAATTTCCTTCTGATCATTGCCAGCCTCAATATCTTCGTGGGTATCTTCAACTTGTTACCGCTCTTGCCGCTTGATGGTGGACATATGGCAATCGCGATTATCGATGGAATTCGTCGCACCTGGGCCCGCCAGCGAAAGAAGCCGCTGCCTGCCCCATTCGATGTGGAGCGACTCACACCCATCACTATCGCGGTCTTTATCTTCTTGGCCTCGCTCTCGCTCCTCCTGCTCGCGGCGGATATTTTTAACCCCGTCCAGCTCAATATGTAGCCTCGCGATAGGATTTCCACATGGTTAATCTCGGAATGCCAGCAGCTCCGCTTCCTACGCTTGCGCCACGTCGCAAGAGCAAGCAACTCAAGGTCGGCAACGTCCTGGTTGGTGGAGATGCGCCGGTCAGTGTTCAATCGATGTGCACAACACTTACCGCCGATGTGAATTCAACTCTGCAGCAAATTGCCGAGCTCACCGCGTCTGGTTGCCAGATTGTTCGCGTGGCAGTACCAAGCCAAGACGATGCTGATGCGCTTTCGCAGATTGCAAAGAAGTCTCAGATTCCAGTTATTGCCGATATTCATTTCCAACCAAAATATATTTTTGCGGCAATTGATGCTGGTTGCGCCGCGGTTCGCGTTAACCCAGGCAATATCAAGCAATTCGATGACAAGGTCAAAGAAGTTGCGAAGGCTGCTGGCGATGCAGGCATTCCCATCCGTATCGGCGTCAACGCTGGTTCATTAGATCCTCGATTGCTTGCTAAATATGGCAAAGCGACACCAGAGGCGTTGGCCGAATCAGCGCTTTGGGAAGCTTCACTCTTTGAAGAGCATGGTTTCACCGATATCAAGATTTCGGTTAAGCACCACGATCCAGTAACAATGGTTCAGGCATACCGCATCTTGGCTGCTAAGTGTGAATACCCATTGCACCTAGGCGTGACCGAAGCTGGTCCTTTCTTCCAGGGCACCATTAAGTCTGCGACTGCTTTTGGAATTTTGTTGTCCGAGGGAATTGGCGACACGATTCGCGTCTCGCTCTCTGCGCCACCTGTAGAAGAAGTTAAGGTCGGAATCTCGATTCTAGAATCGCTTAACTTGCGTCAGCGCAAACTTGAAATCGTCTCGTGTCCTTCATGTGGACGCGCCCAGGTGGATGTCTACACATTGGCGGAGAAAGTTCAGGCAGGCTTGCAAGGAATGACCGTTCCGCTACGTGTTGCGGTTATGGGTTGCGTAGTTAACGGACCGGGCGAAGCGCGCGAAGCAGATCTCGGCGTTGCATCGGGCAATGGCAAGGGTCAGATTTTCGTTAAGGGCGAAGTCATCAAGACTGTGCCAGAGAGTCAGATTGTTGAGACTCTTATCGAAGAAGCGATGCGGTTGGCAGAAGAGATGGAAGCAGCTGGCGCTGCCTCAGGCTCGCCCACGGTTACAACCGCTTAATTTTTCTCGTTCGTTCTCCGCTGCGGGTAAGGTTCTCGCATGCTTCGTATGTCCACGCTTTTATTGCGCACGCTTCGCGACGATCCCGCCGATGCTGAGGTAGCCAGCCACCGTCTCTTGGTGCGCGCCGGTTATGTCCGCCGAATCGCTGCCGGTATTTACTCGTGGTTGCCATTGGGTTACATCACGCTTCGCAATATCGAGCGAATCATCCGAGAAGAGATGGATAACGCGGGCTTCCAGGAAGTTCATTTTCCAGCGCTCTTGCCACGCGAGCCTTACGAGCAGACAAATCGTTGGAACGAATACGGCGCGGATTTGTTCCGCCTGCAGGACCGCAAGGGAAATGATTACTTGCTCGGCCCAACTCACGAAGAGATGTTTACCCTGATGGTTAAGGGGGAGTACTCGTCCTATAAAGATTTGCCACTCTCGATTTATCAGATTCAAACGAAATTCCGCGATGAGACCCGGCCACGTAGCGGAATCATCCGCGGTCGCGAATTCGTGATGAAGGATTCCTACTCTTTTGATTTGGATGATGAAGGCTTAGCCACTTCGTATGAGAAGCACCGTAACGCCTACGTCAGTACTTTTGATCGCCTGGGCATGAAATACAACATCGTCTCGGCGGTATCGGGCGCGATGGGTGGATCACGATCCGAAGAATTCTTGGCACCATGCCCTACCGGTGAAGATACCTACGTGCTCTGCGAGAAGTGCGGATACGCCGCAAACGTTGAAGCGATGGTCACCAAGGTAGAGGTAACGGTCGATGCAGCTCCGCCAGCGATGGAGGTCTTCGATTCTCCTAATACACCGACCATTGATTCACTCGTTGATTTGCTCAACGCCACCTTTGGTCCAGGACATACCGGCGGGCACACATTAAAGAACGTGCTCTGTGTCGCTGATGGCAAGACTATTTCGGTATTGGTTCCCGGCGACCGGGAAGTCGATCTCAAGCGTTTGCAAGCGAATCTGCCCGGCGTGCAAGAGCTTCGTTTATTCGAGGATGCCGATTTCGCAAAGCACCCAGGTTTGGTCAAGGGCTACATCGGACCACAAGATGCACCGAAGTTTGGCATCACCGTCTACGCAGATCCACGAGTTGCAGTTGGAACACATTGGATCACTGGTGCAAACGAAAAAGATAAGCACGTTCGCTTTGTGACTCATGGTCGCGACTTCACCGTTGAAAAATTTGTTGAAGTCGCCGAAGTTCGCGCCGGCGATCTCTGTCCCGATTGCCAATCACCGGTCATCATCGATCGCGCGATTGAAATTGGCCATATCTTCCAGCTTGGTCGTAAGTATGCCGAGGCGCTGGATTTAACAGTGCTCGACAAAGACGGCAAGTCACGAGTCGTCACGATGGGTTCTTATGGCATCGGTGTTTCCCGCGCGGTTGCTGCGATTGCAGAACAGACCTATGACGAATTCGGATTGAACTGGCCACGCGAAGTAGCTCCAGCAGATATTCACATTGTTGCTACAGGCAAGGATGACGAGCCATTCAACGTGGCCGAGAAATATGCTGCAGATATGGAAGCGGCAGGTTTGCGTGTCATGCTCGATGATCGTCGCGATGCCAGCCCTGGCGTGAAGTTCAAGGATGCTGAGTTGATTGGTATTCCGTTCATCATGGTGGTCGGAAAGGGTCTTGCCGATGGCAAGATTGAATTCCGCACACGTCGCACTGGCGAGAAGGTCGAACTTCCTCTCGATAGCGCACTGCAGACCATCATCACTGAGATTACACAGTCGTAATTAGCACAATCACATGTCAGTAGCCACGGCAATCTTTCTTGCCTTGGCTGCGGGATTCGCTGGCTTCGTTGATGCGATCGCGGGTGGCGGGGGATTGATTCAACTTCCTGCGCTGCTGATCGGTATTTCAAACAAGCCGCTACCGATGATCTTGGGAACTAATAAAGTTCCGGCCATTCTCGGTACTTCATCGTCGGCCATCGCATATTTCCGGAAAGTTCGACCAGATCTTCACGCCACGCTCTTTATGGCGATACCGGCATTTATCGGATCGGTTAGCGGCGCTCGATTAGCGGCGAGTGTCCCGAAGAGTTATTTCCAGCCGATCATTGTTCTGCTCTTGATATCGGTCGCCATCTATACCTGGAAGAAGCCACATCTGGGCATGCACGAAAATCTGCGCTTCACAGGCAAGGTGCGTAACTATCTCTTGGCGGGATGCGGTCTAGTCATCGGCTTCTATGACGGAATTTTTGGTCCTGGCACTGGCACCTTCTTAGTTTTTATCTTGGTCGGCCTGATTGGCTATCACTTCTTGAAGGCATCGGCCACAGCCAAGCTGGTTAACATCAGCACTAACTTAGGCGCGATCATTTCGTTTCAGATTACCGGCCATATCTGGTGGCGACTTGGTCTCTTATTGGCGATTGCAAATATCACCGGTGCAACTCTCGGCGCCCGGCTCGCAATTCGTGGCGGCTCGCCATTGGTTCGCAAAGCCTTCTTAATTATCACGACAATTTTGATTGCCAAAGTGGGGTATGATTGGCTCACAACAAAATAGCTTGACTACAACTGAATAGAGAGAAGGACCTATGTCTGTTACAGATGACATCACCGCCGCAATTAAGCCCGCAATCGAGGCGACCGGCAATTACTTAGAAGAAATCACTATTACTCCGGCCGGCAAGCGCCGCATGCTCACCGTTATTGTCGATGGTGAAAGCCACCTTAATCTTGATCAAGTCACCGTGATCACCAAAGAAATTTCTGAGATTATTGAAAATCTCCCAACGCTGGGCGAATTGCCATTCACGCTCGAAGTCACATCCCCAGGAATCGATCGCCCACTTACGTTGCCTCGCCATTGGCGCAAGAACGTGGGACGTCTGGTGAAGGTCACGCTGAATGATGGAACTGTGGTCGAGGGTCGCATTACTAGCGCCGATGAAGCCGCCGCAGTTATCGAAGGCAAGAAGAGCGCTGACAATATTTCCTATTCCGATGTGATGAAGGCCGTACTCGAAATCGAATTCAAGTCGATTAATTCTGATTCCTCAGTCGAGCTTGATGAGGATGGCGAATAAATGGGTGTCGATGTTGATGCACTTATCGAGCTGACTACAACTCGTCAGATTCCGTTAGAGAAGATGATTAGTGCGATTGAGAACTCGGTTACCGAGGCTTATCGCGAGCTGCCTGAGGCAAAGCCACAGGGTCGCGCTGTTCTTAATCGTGACACTGGCGATATCTCTATTCAGGTCCCGCTCTTTGACGAAGCAGGTATCTATACCGGCACGATTGTGGATGAACCCGAGGGTTTTGATGATCTGGTCACGCGTATCACTCGCAAGGAAATTAAAGGTCGGATGCGCGCCGCAAAAGATGCCGAAGTCGTCAATGAATTCTCGGCGAATGTCGGCGAGATTATTTCCGGTGTTATCCAACAAGGCCGCGACGCCACCATGGTCTATGTCGACCTCGGTCGAGTAGAGGGAAAGATCCCGCCACAAGAACAGGTTGCAACCGAAACCTATAAGCACGGTCAACGCATCAAGTGTTTTGTTGTCGAAGTAAAACAAGGACTAAAGGGTCCAGAAGTATTGCTCTCGCGCACTCATCCACTTTTGGTCAAAGGTTTGTTTGCACTCGAAGTGCCAGAACTCGGTGAAAACATTGTGGAGATTGTTGGCGTATCGCGTGAAGCTGGCCAGCGCAGCAAGGTATCGGTTCGTTCGCATCGCGCCGGAGTGAGCGCTAAAGGCGCGTTGATTGGACCAGGCGGTGCGCGTTCCAAAGCCGTGACCGATGAATTAAATGGCGAAAAAATCGACATCGTTGATTACTCACAAGATCCCGCCGTCTATGTTGCTAACGCGTTGGCGCCGGCACGCGTGACGAGCTGCGAAGTAGTAAATCTTGAGACGAAATCGGCCAAGGTTGTCGTGCCCGATTTCCAACTCTCGTTGGCGATTGGCAAAGATGGTCAGAACGCTCGGTTGGCCGCGCGTCTGACTGGATGGCGCATTGATATTCATCCAGATAATCCGGTTGAGCGGATTGTGAAGCCGAAGCCAGAGGCGGCCGAAGAGCCGACTCCCGAGGGGGATTTGCCCGCGTAAATCGCTCGGCCGAAGCCCCGATTAACGGTGCGTAACCAGCTCGGGATAAGATTCGCCGTGGTGGTTCCAATAAGAAGTTGCATCGCTTGTCGAAAGCGGAGCGATTGGAGCGAACTCCTTCGGGTAGTTCTCGTAGGGAATCGGGTTATCCCGGATCCGACGAAATCCAAGGATGGTCGTGGCGCCTGGTTGCATCGGAATTGTTTCGATATGGCCGTGGAGCGACGATCGTTCGGCAGGGCGTTGAAGTCTGATTCCGAATTAGACCTCAATGAGCTGAAGCAGTTTTTAGTCAGTTAAATATTACGAACTATTAACAGGAGCATATAAATGTGCACTAAGGCAATCTCTCAATCATGAGCACCGCGCGCTCATGAGTAAGGCATTGATTTAGGCTTCAGCGAACTCCGCAGGGGCCTTAGAAACGGAAGGCAACTGTGGCAAAGGTCCGCGTTTACGAGTTAGCAAAAGATTTAGGTTTAGAAAGTAAGGAACTGCTCGCCAAGCTTCAAGAAGTAGGCGAATTCGTTCGATCAGCATCCTCAACTGTTGAGGCACCAGTGGTGCGTAAGTTGATGGAGAAATTCCCTGATCTAGCGAACGCCGCTAAGGCAGCAGATACCGCCGATGCTCCCAAGCCCGCAAAGAAAGCTGCAGCGAAGAAGTCCGCTGCCAAGAAGAGCGACGGCCCAACTCCCGAAGAGATTGAAGCGGCGCTCGCGACGCTTGATGCCGATACTCGTGCACAGTTAGCAAGCGCACAGGCTGCACAAGCCGCAGCTGCTGCAGCGCCGCCGGTTGCGCCAGTAACACCTGCTGCACCAGCCGCTCCGTCGGCGCCAGCAGCCGGTGATGATGCATCTGCCACACAAATGCCGCGCCCACCACGCCCAGGTAATAATCCATTCTCATCTGGAACAAATCCTGCAACCGCGATGCCTCGTCCACCGCGCCCAGGTAACAATCCATTCTCGACCGGTGGTGCAGTTCCGCGCCCACCAGCACAACGTCCATTGCGTCCCGGCGAGCGTCCACCAATGGCGGGATCACGTCCTGGTGCTGTTCGTCCAGGTTTCGCAGCTCGTCCACAAGCACGTCCAGGTACTGGTGCACCGGGAGCAGGTGGCGCAGCTGGTGCGCGTCCAGGTGGTTCGTCGCCTTACCGTCCCGGCACATCTGCTGGTGGCGCTGGTGCACCATCAGGAAATAATTTTGGTCCAAATAAAACTGGCGGCCCAGGTCGTCATCAACGCGGCGGCGCCGCGGGTGCATTTGGAAAGCAAGGCAACAAGAATCGCAAGGGCCGCAAGAGCAAGAAGGCGTTGCGTGAAGAGTTCGACAATATGGCGGCGCCATCACTGGGTGGCGCAGTTATTCCACACGGTGATGGCAAGACCCAGATTCGCTTGCGCCGTGGTGCAACTCTTATGGACTTCGCAGAGAAGATCGGTGGCGATCCAGCAGCGTTAGTTTCAGCACTCTTCCACTTGGGAGAAATGGTCACTGCAACTCAGTCGGTTGATGAAGATACCTTCACACTGCTCGGCGCAGAGCTCGGCTACCAAATCCAGGTCGTTAGCCCTGAAGATGAAGATCGCGAGCTTCTCCAAGAGTTCGATATCGACCTTGAGGATGAACTCGCAAATATTGATCCAGAGGATCTCGTGGTTCGCTCACCAATCGTCACCGTTATGGGTCACGTTGACCACGGTAAGACGCGCTTGTTGGATGCGATTCGTTCGACCGAGGTCATCAAGACCGAAGCCGGTGGAATTACTCAGCACATTGGTGCATACCAAATTCACCACATGCACGATGGCGCAGAGCGCGCAATCACCTTTATCGATACACCAGGTCACGAAGCCTTTACCGCGATGCGTGCCCGTGGTGCCAAAGTCACCGATATCGCAGTGCTCGTTGTTGCTGCCGATGATGGCGTGATGCCACAGACCATTGAAGCGCTGAACCACGCTCAAGCTGCTGATGTCCCGATCGTTGTAGCCGTTAACAAGGTCGATAAGGAAGGCGCTAACCCAGATAAG
>CAJAEK010000126.1 GCA_903938735.1 uncultured Actinomycetes bacterium
AATCTATGGGGCTTAAGACATTTGGTTTCGGTGGCGGGCGCGAAGATGTGTGGGAGCCAGACGAGACCTATTGGGGCAAGGAATCAGAGTGGTTGACCAACGAGCGTTATAAAGGTGATCGCGAACTTGATAATCCATTAGCCGCAGTTCAGATGGGTTTGATTTACGTTAACCCAGAAGGTCCTGATGGAAAGCCAGATGTTCTTGCATCAGCACGCGATATCCGCGAAACCTTTGCGCGCATGGCCATGAACGACGAAGAGACCGTTGCGCTTATTGCCGGCGGCCACACATTCGGCAAGGCACACGGCGCGGCAGATCCCAGCAAGCATGTGGGCGCAGAACCCGAAGGCGCTGCGATGGAAGAGATGGGATTGGGTTGGAAGAACTCGTTCGGAACCGGCAACGGCGCAGACACAATCTCTAGCGGCCTAGAAGGCGCATGGACACCTACGCCAATTAAGTGGGACAACACCTACTTCAAGACCTTGTTCGCATACGAATGGGAGCAGACTAAGAGCCCAGCAGGTGCAACACAATGGATTCCCAAGGGCGGTGCTGCAAGCAACGTTGTGCCGGATGCGCATGACAAGTCGAAGACGCATGCACCAGTTATGTTCACGACCGACTTGGCGCTCCGCGAAGATCCCATCTACGGACCAATCTCCAAGCGATTTGCCGAAGACCAAGCCGCATTTGCAGATGCATTTGCGCGGGCGTGGTTCAAGTTAACGCACCGTGATATGGGTCCAATTGCACGCTACAAGGGATCAGATGTGCCAGCGGAGCAATTGATTTGGCAGGATCCAGTCCCATCAGCAAAGGGTAAGAAGCTCACCGCTAAAGATATTGAGTCTTTGAAGACCAAGGTCTTGGCGAGCAAGCTCACCATCAGCCAGTTGGTAACAACCGCATGGGCATCCGCTTCAACCTTCCGCGGCACCGATAAGCGCGGTGGTGCGAATGGTGCTCGCATCGCATTAGAACCACAGCGCAATTGGGAGGTAAACAATCCCAAGGAATTGGCAAAGATTCTCGATGTCTTGAAGGAGATTCAAGCCAAGTTCAACAAAGCAACCAAGAAGAACCTCTCGTTGGCGGACTTGATTGTTATCGCCGGTAATGCAGCGGTCGAAAAGGCTGCGAAGAAAGCGGGCGTTAAGGTGACTGTGCCATTCGCACCAGGTCGCACCGATGCCACGCAAGAGATGACCGATGTTGCCTCGTTCGCTGTGCTTGAACCGCATGCCGATGGTTTCCGTAACTTCGCGAAGAAGGGTTTGGGCGCATCTGCTGAATTCCACTTGGTTGACAAGGCTGCACTCTTGAACCTGTCGGCACCAGAGATGACTGTTCTTGTCGGTGGCATGCGTGTACTCGGCGCAACCGCGGATGGCTCAAAGACCGGTGTTCTCACCACAAAACCAGAAGTTCTTTCAACCGACTTCTTCGTCAATGTTCTGGATATCGACACCACATGGACTGCGACGAATGATTCAGGCGACCATTTCGAAGGCCGAGACCGCAAGAGCGGCAAGGTGAAGTGGACCGCTACCCGTGCTGACTTAGTCTTCGGATCAAACTCAGTATTACGCGCACTCTCTGAGGTCTATGCCAGTGCGGACGCCAACGAGAAGTTCGTCAATGACTTCGTGACCACATGGGCACGCGTCATGCATTTGGACCGCTTCGATATCTAAGTAAACGATGTATGTTCTAGTTCGCGTTTTAGCGAACTAGAACATCAGTGCGACGGTTGGAAGCTTTTCCGGCGACCGTGGTGTTATCGGCGACCGGAATCTTGTCCGCGTATGCACCGGACTTGAAGATCACTGCAGGAACCAATTTACTGAGGTACTCCTGCGTGGCCGCAGCACGAGCCTTAGATAAGGATGTGTTATCCACGCCGCCGACGCTGTCGGTGTGACCCTTGAGGATTATTTGAGTGAAACCTTCCGCCTTGATCGTCTTAGCGGCGGATTTAAGTAGGTTCTTGTCGTCCGCGGTAAGAATAGCTGAGTTTGTTGCAAAGTGAACCGTGAGTGCTGGAATTGCTTTAGGAACAATCACAGATGCTTGAGTGTGATTTGCGGTGTCATCGTTGCCTAGCGATGTAATGGTTACTGGCGTTGCTGGGCCCACTGTCTGAGGAACCGAACAAGTGGTGTCGGTCGTTTGGCAAACTAGCTTGCCTCTAATCGAGACTTCATAGCCAGTTGCGTTAGGCACTGCAACCCAGTTCACCTGTCCCTGTTGGAAACTATTGGGTTGCGCTAGAGGAGCAAGTGCAGCCGCAGGAAGTACCACGACTGGAACCTCAAACGTTTGTGTATTTCCATTGTTGGTTACCGTGACCGACACAGTTGTCTTACCGCTGAACGTTGGCTCTGGCGCCGATACCAGGTTGTTGTTCTCGATAGATGCTGTTTTGATACCAACACCTGGCGCCTCAGGATGAGTTACCTCGATGCTTGACGTTCCGGACTCAGTCGGAACAACAATATTCGGATCAATTGGCTGGGTAATGTTTTGCTGAGCTGGTGGAGACACTGGCTTCTTAGTTGGCGATCCTGGCGGAGTTGGTGTTGTAGGTGGAACTACTGGGGCAAGCGATCCTGGAGTTCCCGCGTTTACAACGAGTCGCACGGCAGCCGAAACAGAATTGTAATTTTCGGTTTCGTTAGGGTCGCACTCAACATGAAGCGCATAAATGCCTGCGGCCAGGACTGTTCCGAGCGAAGGCGTATAGACCAACTTTGCTGGCACTGAACAGACGGCATTGAGTTGGGTGGAACTCAATGCGGTTGGCACATAGATAGGCAGTGGGTTAGCCCAAGTAATCGTTGGATTCGATTTGGATTTTTCCAGTACCTTGATGGTGACAGTTGCAGACTTGGATGAATACACAGATCCGTTTGTCGGCGTAAAGATAACCGACAATGTATACGTACCTGGCCGAAGGATTGTTCCGGCTGCAGGCGCATAGGACCACGTACCGGATACTCCGCCCGAAGCGGCGTTAAGTTGAACGCCGCTCAACGGCGTTGGGTAGTTGATATTCGCTGGGTTCGCCCAAGTAATTGTTGGTGACTGAAGCGTTCCGCCCGACGGTGGGGCTGCGTTTGAACTCCACTGAGCGAACAAAGTCACGCTGATATCGGTCGTGAGGTTTACGGTCTGACCATTTTGATAATTAGTTCCCGTTCCACCCGTATTGGTATTCCAACGCACGAATGTATAACCGGATCGAGTGAAGGTGTTAGCGCTTAAAACAACGGAGACTGCGGCGCCCGATTGCGTTGCTACTGGGGTACCGCCGTCAGACCCATTTCCGTCATAAGAAATCGAATATACATATGTGACGGTACCTAGATAAATCGCATACAACGTTTGAGTGTCGGCCGAATCATCAACCGAGTAAGTTGTGAATGTCGTACCTTGGCCCTGATCGGTGTTCCACCCTTGAAAAGTTCCGTTATCTATCGACGGAGTCATTGAATGGGCGGTTGCATAAGCAATCGCATTGGTTCCGTAATCAAGCGTTGCTACGACGGTCGTACTGCTATCTGAGTACGCACCTCCGTTGGTCCCGGCATCGAAGACAACCGAGTAATGTTTAATCGTCCAGACAGCGTACAAAGTGATGTTCGTCGTCGGGACATATGGTGACGAAGCGGTCGTTCCACCGCCACCCGATGCGGTATTCCAACTAGCAAAGATGTAGCCAGTCTTAGTGGGAGTTGGCAGCGTTAATCCAGTGCCGGTGTATGGCATAGCTGGCTCTTCACAGTCTGCTCCACAGTCGAATTGGACCACTGGAGCGTTACTCCAAATTGCATACAGCGTGACAGACCCAGCACCGAGCAGATAAGGGTCTAGCGCGGTCGCTGACGATGAATCAGTATTCCATCCGATAAATGTGTATCCGGTGCGAGTTTCAGATGAGTGAGCCGTGTCTGAGATTAAGTTGAAGT
>CAJAEK010000127.1 GCA_903938735.1 uncultured Actinomycetes bacterium
ATTGCCCAGCTGAACGTGGTTTGCGACCTTTTCCACCGCTTCTAATACTCGCCAAGTCGGATTGAGTTCCTCAAGATGTTGCGAAAGAAATGCTGGCTTCACGGTTACGCCAGTTACCAACTTGCCGCCGTTTACTTTGAGCTGCCCCACCAAGGCACGAATCAGCGTTGTCTTACCGGCGCCGTTGACTCCAACGATTCCAATTCGAGCACCCGGGCCGATATTCCAATAAAGATCATCGACGATGTTTTTCCCGCCGATTTCGATGGATGCATGATGGAATTCATAGACGGTGTTTCCGAGACGGTTCGATGCAAAATTCAGGAGCTCGGTCTCGTTGCGGGGAGGTGGTTCATTTGCGATCAAAGTATTTGCGGCTTCGATTCGGAATTTAGGTTTGGCAGTTCGAGCGGGAGCGCCACGACGCAACCACGCTAACTCTTTGCGAATCAACATGTTTCGCTTGCCGTCTTCAACACTCTGCTGGCGAGCTCGCTCTGCTTTAGATAAAACAAAAGCCGAATAGCCGCCTTCGTATGCCAAAACTTTACCATCGACGACTTCCCAGATTTGTTCGGAGACTTCATCCAAGAACCAGCGATCGTGGGTGATCACAACAACGGCCAATTTTGTTCGACTCTTAATGTGATCCGCTAGCCAGGCCACGCCTTCAACATCCAGATGGTTGGTAGGTTCATCGAGTAACAAGAGATCGAATTCGCCGACTAACAATTTTGCAAGATTGACACGGCGGCGTTCGCCACCCGATAGCGTAGAAAATTCACGGTCCAGCAACGCATCGCTAAAGCCACCAAACAAGCCGGTGAGCACATCGCGGATTGCAGCGTCGCCCGCCCACTCGTGTTCGGCACGTCCAGCAAGCACAACGTCACGTACCAACGCACCGGCTGCAGCAGAATCCGCTTGGCTCAAGATTCCGACCGAGACGTTTCCAGCTTTGGCAACGCGACCTTGGTCTGGCGTTTCGATTCCAGCCATCACTTTAAGCAGCGTTGATTTACCGCCACCGTTGCGACCGACGATGCCAATCCGTTCGCCTTCGTTGACGCCGAGCGAAACGCCATCCAACAACGGTCGAATATCGAAGGCCTTATCTACGGACTCTAGATTCAAGAGATTGCGGCCGGCCATTTGCGAAGCCTATTTCATCGAGCCTCCTGCCATTACAGTTGGGATATGTCCGCACATCCGGTTATCAGTCGTGAATATGCATTAGAACTCGATGCGAAAGATCCATTGGCTAAATTCCGTGACCGCTTCGTTATTACTGACCCGAATATCTGTTATCTCGATGGCAATTCTTTAGGTCGGCTGCCGAAGCAAACGGTCGAGATTGTTAACAATTTTATGGTCAACGAATGGGGACCAGAAATGGTCGATGGTTGGAGCCATTGGATTGATGAGGCTCAACCCACCGGCGACTTGATCGGCCGCTCAACATTGGGCGCAGCCGCAGGCCAAGTCTTGGCTTGTGACACCACATCGGTGAACTTCTATCAATTAGTAGGCGCCGCTCTTCATGCCCGACCAGACCGCAAAACCATCATCATCGATGCTGCGAACTTTCCTACCGATCGCTACATCTTGCAGGGTTATGCCGACCGCATGGGCCTTAATCTCATCACTATAAATAATGAAGATGAATCGCTCTCGGCGCACGAGCGAATTACGCCCGAGATTCTGGAAGAGTATTTATCGGATGATGTTGCATTTGTGACGCTCGAGGTTATTCAGTACCGATCCGGTGCTCGCAACGACATCAAAGCAATCACCGATTTAGTGCGTAAATATGGAGCGCTAACTATCTGGGATGCCAGCCACGCGGTGGGCGCCATTGAAATGAACCTGGATGCCAATGGTGTGGACCTGGCTGTTGGATGTACATATAAATATGGAAACTCTGGTCCGGGTGCTCCTGCTTGGTTGTACGTCAGCAAGCAGATGCAAAAAGAATTGCAGGTTCCGATCCAAGGATGGTTTGCACAACGCGACCAGTTTGAGATGGGGCCTGATTTCGAGAAATCACCAGATATTCGTGGCTTCCAGATTGCTAGCCCATCCATCATCGGACTGCGCTGCATTCAAAGCGCCTTCTCGATGATTGAAGAAGCGGGCATCGGCGCGATTGCTGCGAAGTGCGCGACCGGCACCGAGATGATGATTAGTCTCTATGACGCATGGCTCAAAGACCTGGGCTTCACACTAAATACGTCTCGCAACGCCAACGAACGCGGCGGACATATTTCGTTGATTCATCCAGAAGCTAAGCGGATTGCCGCAGCGCTCCGTAAATTTGCGAATGTGATCCCCGATTACCGCGTGCCTAATTCCATCCGGGTAGCGATTTCCCCGCTGCCCACCTCTTATGTTGAAGTCTGGGATGGCTTTGAGCGTTTGCGCGATTTAGTCAGCACTCGTCAGTACGAGAAGATTCAGTTAGACGGCAATCGCGTTACATGACCGTCAAGTTTTATTTCTATACACAACCATCGAGAGAGGCAGCACGTGGCAACTTTTCCTAAGGATTTCTTATGGGGTGCAGCAACCGCTGCTTACCAAGTTGAAGGCGCTGCAAATATTGATGGCCGTGGTCCATCTATCTGGGACACCTTCAGTCACGCACCCGGCAACACATTAAATGGCGATACCGGTGATGTCGCATGCGATCACTACCACCGCTATCCCGAAGATGTTGCGTTGATGAAAATGATTGGCCTGCAGGGGTATCGATTCTCCTTCTCGTGGTCACGGTTATTTCCGAATGGTGATCTGGTCAAGAATCAGAAGGGCTTTGATTTCTACGACAAGCTGATTAACGAGATCGAATCTGCTGGCATCACGCCGCTCTCCACGTTGTATCACTGGGATCTGCCACAAACACTTCAAGACAAAGGTGGCTGGGTTAACCGCGAGACGGTGGATCGATTTGGTGAATACGCTGCAGCTGTTGCACAACATTTCGGTGATCGCATTAAGAACATTGCGCCTATCAACGAACCATGGTGCGTTGCTTGGTTGGGTCATGGATTGGGTGTGCACGCACCGGGACATAAAGATCGCAAAGAAGTCTGGGCTGCGGCCCACCACACCGTGATCGCCCACGCGACTGCCATGAATGCCATGCGGGCGGTCCGCGGCGATATCAAGATTGGTCCAGTCATCAATCAAGCGAATTATCCAGCCGATGATCCGCAGGACGAATACCTTGCCCACGCCGCCGATCTAATGGATGCGATGCAGAACCGATGGTGGATGGATGCCTTCATGCGTGGTTCCTACCCCAAGGTTTTGCTCGAAGAATTCGGCGACGAAATCCTGCTGGTGATTAAAGACGGCGACATGGAACTTGCCCGCACCAAGAACGATTGGCTCGGCATTAATTTCTATTTCGATACTCGAATCGGCAAAGCCGATGTTGCTAATC
>CAJAEK010000128.1 GCA_903938735.1 uncultured Actinomycetes bacterium
CCTGAACCCCAGCGGGAGGCTACTTCGTCATCGAACTCTGATGCCATCTTTAGTGAAGTTCGCCTAATCCAACGCACTTCGGCTTTGGTCCGCCGTTGACGTTGCCGTAACGGTGATAGGTGATTGCGACTGATTGCTCGAGAAGCCAACGCGGCGCTTCGATATCGCCGCGTTGAGCCACGACTCGCGTATCGAGCGTGATGCCTTTCGCCAGGGCTGCAGCACGGGGAGCGGGCTCACTCGACAGCCAACACACTTTGTATGAAGCGCGAGCGAGTAAATCAGCGACACTCTCGCTAGTCGGCGAACTCCACTGCACGGTAGTGCCGGTCAGATCCGCGATGCAGTTAACGAGTTCGACCTCTTTCTGCGAAGTCGAATCGTCCACACGAACAATGATCGGAGCCAGTGGCTTGCGATAACGCTGATAATTCTTTTCGACGGTCAGACCAGTCTTATCTAGCGCCTTGCTGCCAACTTCCGTCCACCACTTGGAAGCGGACCATTGGGCTGACTTCACTTCGTTGACTCGCGACCAATCGCGAAGCGTATTGACATAGTTAGGACCACCCGCCTTTGATGTTGCACCCACGCTGGACTTCTTCCAACCACCGAATGGTTGACGTTGAACAATTGCGCCCGTGATTCCACGGTTGATGTAAAGGTTTCCGGCCTGGACATGCTCCATCCAGTACTCGCACTCGGCGGCGTCGAGCGAATGTATTCCTGCGGTCAATCCAAAGTCAGTGGCGTTCTGCCATTCAACAGCGGTCTTGAAATCAGGAGCAACCATGATCGCCAAGACTGGACCAAACCATTCATTGCGATGACTCCATGAGCCAGGCTTCACGCCTATTTTTACGCCCGGGCGCCACAACTGACCGGCCGCGTCGAGCTGTTGTGGCTCGACCAACCACGATTCACCGTCATCCAATGTGGTGAGCGCGCGCTCTAAGGCACCTTCGGGCTTGCGGATGATTGGACCCACTGAAGTTGAATATGACCAACCAGCTCCAACCTTTAGAGAGGTGACATCGTCAACGAGTTGGCGGATAAAAGCTGGATCGTTATAGATGCTTGCCTCGACGATACCGAGCGAAGCTGCGCTGCACTTTTGACCAGCGTGACCAAATGCTGATTGCGCTAAATCTTTAACCGCAGCATCGATATCGGCACATGCCGAGATAAGCAGAGCGTTCTTGCCAGATGTTTCACCCAGAAGGTTGAGATCAGACTTCCATTGCGTGAACATCACTGCAGTATCAATCGATCCAGTCAGGATGACTGAATTAATATCTGGATGGGTGACCAGGTGCTTGCCAGAATCATCGTCGCGAGTAGGGACGAACTGCAAAACGTTCTTAGGAACGCCACCAGCCCACAACTGATTGACCAATAACCATGCGGTTGCGACGGTCTCAGGCGCTGGCTTGATAATCACGGTGTTGCCTGCTGCGAGCGCAGCGCATACGCCACCTGCTGGAATCGCATAAGGAAAGTTCCATGGCGGAATCACGAGAACAACACCGCTTGGGGTTGAATCATTGTCGTCGGTCGCGTGCTCGCCGTAGTAACGTGCAAAGTCGATTGCCTCGTTGACTTCGGGATCGGCCTCAGCAACCGTCTTGCCAGCATCGCGAGCCATCGTTGCGATAGCGAGTGCGCGATCTGCCTGCATCTTCTTAGCAACGTTGAAGAGAATCTCACGCCGCTTTGCTGCGGGAGTGCCGCTCCATGATGCGACCGCTGAGCGTGCTGTTGTTAACGCCGAATCAATGAGTGCCGGGGTTGCGACGTCGTAGGAATACCAAACCTCTGCGTTCGCGCCAGGGTCGATTCCTTGTTCGTTCTCGCCACTTCGAATCTCTTCGCCATTGAGGACAATCGGAATGCTGAGATGTGCTTTCTGGATGGCGGAGATTTCACGAGTAACGGCTTCGACATATGAAGGCTCGGTGGGATCTCCAGAAGCTTGATTGTGGAATGTCGAGTAATCCACTGGGTCTGGTACATGTCGGCGAGAGGCGGTTGAGATTGTATGGCGCTCGACCAATGAGCGTTCGAAGCGAGCCTTTTGTTCGGCAAACTTTGCGGCATTTGTTCCAATTTCGAAGGCTGCCTTCAAATAGTTTTCGTCTGATGTGTTCTCATCCAAACGCCGCACCAGATAAGCAACCGCGGATGCGAAATCATCAGCATTGGTAACTGGCGTATACAAAAGGACTTGGTGACCAAACCGGGTAACCGCCAGGGCTTCGGCGTTAGCCATTCCCTCGAGCATCTCAATATCAATTTGCGGCAGAACTCCGCGCGTGCGGGCTACTTCAATCGCCCATGTCAGATGAAAGAGATTGTGTGAAGCGATGCCTACTCGAACAGCATGTGCATGCTCGGGACGTAGCGCTGTATCAATCAAGCGGGAATAGCTGGCATCCACATCAGACTTTGAACCGTACGGAGCAGGGCTGTAACCGTGGAGTTCGCCTTCGGCTTTTTCCATCGCCAAGTTGGCGCCTTTTACCAACCGCACTTTGATGGTGCCGCCGGCAATTTCGTGGCGCTTGGTGGCAAAGGCGACGAGGTCTGCGAAGGCAGCATGTGATTCAGGAAGATATGCCTGCAACACGATTCCGGCATGGATATGAACAAACTCGGGTTCGGAGAGCACGCGCTTAAAGACATCGACGGTCAGCGCCAAGTCTTTGAACTCTTCCATATCAAGATTGATAAATGTGCCAGCCTTGTCAGCGGCGGCATAAATCGGTCGCAACTTTGCACAGACCGCATTTAGGGAACCTTCATGATCGATAGTGATCATTTGCGCGACGACGGCAGAGAGCTTGACGGATACATAATCAATCTCTGGTCGAGAGATCATCTCCATTAAACGGTGGAAACGTTCTTCCGCTTCGTTGCTGCCGAGTACAGCTTCGCCGAGCACGTTGATATTGAGACGGATGTTCTCCTTGCGACGCAGCGCGACATGCTTTCCGAGCTTTGCTGGCTCTGCCGGCAGAATAAGATCCTTCGATAGAGCGCGAACGCGCTCGTGCACGACGCGCACAATGACGCCAGGTGTGACGATGGCGACGATGCGAAGGAACTTGAGACCAAAGGCGTTGATAAGACCAAAGCCGGTGGTCGATGCTTTCTTTGCAGCACCTGCAAAAATCTTGATGGCTTCACGAGTAGATCGAACGCGCATGACCTCATCGGTCAGAGTGATGGTTACTTCAATCGCCTTGGGGTCTTTAAAGAGTCGACCGACTCGCTTGCGGTTCGATTTTTCGCGACGGCTTCGTAGCGTGTCTGCGCTATCGATTAACTCGCGCACATGAAGCACAGAGGCTTCACCAGTGCGATCGATGGTGGCGTCAGTGGACAAGGGGCTCATGGAAAACCTCTCCGAGAACTAGATGACTTTAGAAAGGAAGCTTTTCGTGCGTTCTTGCTGGGGGTTTGCCAACACGTGCTTGGGGTCGCCGGATTCGACGACAACGCCACCGTCCATAAACACGAGCGAGTCTGCGACTTCGCGCGCGAAGCCCATCTCGTGAGTAACGACAATCATGGTCATGCCCGATGCAGCCAAATTCTTCATGACATCGAGAACTTCACCTACAAGTTCTGGATCCAGCGCCGACGTGGGCTCATCGAAGAGCATCAGCTTTGGCTTCATTGCCAAGGAACGGGCTATCGCAACTCGCTGCTGCTGTCCGCCCGAAAGGTGCGCTGGGAAATGTTGGAACTTATCGGCGAGACCAACTCGTTCGAGCAGTTCCTTACCTTCTTTCTCGGCGGTTGCCTTATCAATCTTCTTCACGCGCACGAGTCCAGAAATTACGTTGTCCAAAGCGTTGAGATGTGGGAACAAGTTGAACTTTTGGAAGACCATTCCGATACCCACGCGCTGAGCGGATGCTTCGGACGGCTTGAGTTCATACAACTTTCCGTTGTGTTCGCGATATCCAATCAGTGAGCCATCAACCATCAAGCGCCCGGAGTTAATTCGCTCCAAGTGGTTTATACAGCGCAAGAAAGTGGACTTGCCGGAGCCAGATGGCCCAACCAGACACAGGACTTCGCCGCGCTTTACTTCAAGTGTGATTCCTTTGAGTACTTCGTGACTGCCATAGGACTTATGGACCTCGGTTGCTTGCACCATTACTTCACTCATGATGCGCTCACAATCATGGGGCGGTGGCCACGGGCATAACGCTTCTCAAGGAAATACTGACCGATCATCAAAATGGTGGTGAAGAAGAGATACCAGGCGCAGGCAACGAGCAACAATGGAATTGGGTTGTACGTCTCATCCGAGATATCGCGGGTGCGGGCATAAAGATCGGTGACCAATGGAACTGCCGTGACCAACGAGGTGGTCTTTAACATTGAAATAATTTCGTTTCCGGTGGGCGGAATAATGATGCGCATTGCTTGCGGAATAACGATGTATCGCATAGTCGTCCACCAACTCATGCCCAGCGAGGCAGCTGCTTCTTCTTGGCCGGAATCAACGGAGAGCAAACCAGCGCGAACGATTTCTGCCATGTAGGCAGCTTCGTTTAACGAAAGGCCAATGACCGCGATCCAGAAGAGAGAAGTGTTTTGGGAGAGCGCGATATGTACGCCCAAATAAAAATGATGGAAATGCAGATCGGGGATACCGATGAAAACGCTGTGATAAATGGTGGAGAGCAAGCCCCAAAAGACGAGCTGTACGTAAACCGGGGTGCCGCGGAAAATCCAGA
>CAJAEK010000129.1 GCA_903938735.1 uncultured Actinomycetes bacterium
ACCGCCTCATCTAGGTTCTCAATGTTTATTGTTGGGGGAGCCATGCGGTGATGCAGGGCCAGAACAACAAAAATAGATTCAATTGCGCCAGCGCCGCCGAGCAAGTGACCGGTCATCGATTTAGTGGCTGAAACTGCAACATGTGAAATATCGGAACCGAGCGCTGCGGTCAGCGCGTTTGCTTCAGCAACATCGCCAGCAGGCGTGGAGGTGGCGTGAGCATTCAAGTGAACAATTTCAGAGAGCGCAACGCCAGAATCTTCCAGCGCGAACTTCACGGCGCGAGTAACGCCGGTGCCCTCTGGGTCTGGTGCTGCAATGTGATAGCCGTCAGATGTGAGTCCTTGACCAACAATCTCGGCATAAATCTTGGCGCCGCGAGCCTTTGCGTGCTCCAGCTCTTCGAGAACCAAAACTCCGCCGCCTTCGCCCAAGACAAAACCATCGCGGTCCTTGTCGTAGGGGCGGGATGCTTTCGTTGGATCTTCGTTGCGCGTGGACAACGCCTTCATGGATGCAAAGCCAGCCATCGGCAATTGATAAATCGCTGCTTCGACTCCGCCGGCAACGACTATGTCGGCGCGGTTATTGCGAATCATCTCGAGCGCGTAACCAACGGCTTCTGCACCTGATGCGCATGCACTGACCGGGGTATGAACGCCCGCCTTTGCTTGCAATTCCAATCCCACGTTTGCCGATGGGCCATTAGGCATCAACATCGGAACGGTGTGAGGACTGACCGAACGTGCGCCTTTAGTCTTCAAGACGTCGTATTGATCGAGCAAGGTAATAACGCCACCGATGCCAGAAGCGACGACAACACCGAGTCGATACTTATCGACATCGGGTGCGCCTGCGTCCTTCCAAGCCTCACGGGCGGCGATGAGAGCGAACTGCTCGGATCTATCCAAGCGTCGCATCTCAACGCGTTCCATGACTTCAGATGGTTCGACGGCAACGCGCGCGGCAAATTGCACGGTCATCTCTGCGGCCCACTCTTCAGTGAGCGCGCGAACGCCACTCTTACCTGCCAACAGCGCATCCCATGTTGATGGGACATCACCGCCCAGCGGAGTAGTGGCTCCGAGACCTGTTACAACAACGCGACGTTTGCTCATCGTTCTAGATACTTCTTAAATTAGGCGTTGGCTACGATGTAGTTAACAGCGTCGCCGACGGTAGCCATCTTGGTGACTTCCTCGTCTGGAATCTTGACGCCGAACTTCTCTTCAGCTGCTACGACAACTTCGACCATGCTGAGTGAATCAACATCGAGGTCATCGCTGAACTTCTTGTCCATCGCGATGATGCCGGCATCGATACCTGCAACTTCAACAACAATCTCCTTGATGCCTGCGAGTACTGCGTCTTGTGTTAGTGCCATCTGAGTATTTCCTTTTCTATTGGTTATTACGTATTACTTCTTGGGGACGGGCGGTAATTCAACTACTTGCCCAGCAAAGACCAAGCCTGCTCCAAATCCTATGAGCAGTGCGGTCTTGCCGTGCAATTCTGGGTGTTCGGTCAGCAGCGCATCCATTGCTAATGGAATCGAGGCGGCGGATGTATTGCCTGTCGTGCGGATATCGCGAGCAATCGCGACCGAATCCGGCAACTTCATGGACTTTGCTAAGGAATCGATGATTCGCTCGTTGGCTTGGTGCGGAATAAAAGCATCGAGCTGATCCACGGTAATTCCAGCGGCCTCCAGTGCCTTCAATCCCACGGGCGCCATCTCGTAGACCGCCCAACGAAAAACTGTTTGACCTTGTTGCGAGATATCGGGCCACTTGATGTCCGCAGTGGGATCTTGCTTGTAATCAATCCATGATGGTTGCATCGTGATCGCATCACGTGTCTCGGCGTTGGCGCCCCACACGGTTGGTGCGATTCCTACACTCTCGGACGCACCAATCACAACGGCGCCAGCACCATCGGCAAAGATGAACGCGGTCGCACGATCGTCGGGGTCGGTGAAGTCAGATAACTTTTCGCCACCGATAACCAATACGTTGTTTGCGGTGCGGTTGCGGACTAAATCATTTGCTAACGCAACGCCATAACAAAAGCCGGCGCATGCAGCAGATAAATCGAAGGCGGCGGCGTGGGTATTGCCCAACCGAGTTAAGACTTCGGTTGCAGCCGACGGCGCTTGATAGGGGTAGGTAATCGTCGCAAAAATAACGGTGTCGATATCTTCAGGAGTCAGCCCTGCGCGAGTAATGGCAACGCGAGCCGCCTTCTCTGCCATATCCACCAACGATTCATCTGCGGAAGCGATGTGACGCGTCATGATGCCGGTGCGTTGCTGGATCCACTCATCAGTGGAATCAATCCGATCCACGATTTCAGAGTTAGGAACCACGCGGGGTGGGCGATAACCGCCAACCGAAAGAATCCGTGCGTTACGTGGCGCGGTAGTTTGTAAGGTCATGAGTTGCCCCCGTGCTTGGTGACAAATTCTTTCGCCGCCGGTAAGTCTTCCGGTGACTTCACAGCAAAGGTTTCGATATCTGGTGTCGCTCGCTTAACCAAACCAACCAGAGTGCCGGCTGGCGGAACTTCAATAACGCCAGTGACGCCCAGCTTTGCCAAAGTCTCCATGCATAAATCCCAACGGACTGGGCCAGCAACCTGGCCAACGATGCGAGACATCATCTCTTCGCCGCTGGCGACAACAGCACCATCCTTATTAGAGAGAATAGAGAGCTTTGGTTCAGAAATTGTTGCTGATGCGACCTTTGCGGCAAGCGCAGCTACTGCTGGTTGCATCGTCGAAGTATGGAAGGCGCCAGAAACGGCCAACGCGCGAACGCGAGCGCCCGCAGGTGGATTCTCGGCCAGCTTGGCCAACGCATCCAAAGATCCCGCGGCAACAATCTGACCCGCGCCATTTTCATTCGCAGGAGTTAAGCCAAGTTCATGCAAGGCAGCGACAACAACGTCGCGCTCTCCACCCAAGACCGCGGACATGCCGGTGTTGGTATTCAACGCAGCCTTCGCCATCTCTAGCCCACGCGTGCGAACCAACGAGAGCGCGGTATCGCCATCAATTATTTGCGCCAACGCAGCGGCGGTGATTTCGCCGACCGAATGGCCAGCCACATATGAAATAGCGGAATCGTTTCCCGCAAAGAGGGTAGCTGCGCCAATCAATCCACCAGCAACGAGCAGCGGCTGAGCATTGGCGGTATCGCGGATTTCATCGGCATCCGCGGTTGTGCCCAAGCGGAGGAGGTCTAAGTTGATTGCGGCAGACCATTTCGTGACAAGGTCGCGGGCAAAGTCGGATTCCAACCACGGTGCCAAGAAGCCAGGTGTCTGGGATCCCTGTCCGGGTGCGAGGACTGCGAGCATTTCGAAAGTTTAAGTCTCGGTAGCGGTTACCGCCGAGTATTCGGGGCTTATTCGGCTGTGACTCCCGCTGGGGATAGCACTTCTGCGACCTTCTCCACGCAGACCCGGACCAGCTCAATCGCCATCAAAATCAGCGCTGCGGGGAGCAAATCAACGCTGCGCTTGAGAAACCACGGCGCGCCTTTCACGATGAGCCATTTAATTTGAGCCGCACTCTTCTCGCGCACGTAAGGCGTGTAGACCGGCAGCGATAGCGCCCACCCGCGACGACGTAGCTGTTCTGCCATTTCGCGAGCTAGCAATTGGTGACCGTTGGGACCAGGATGC
>CAJAEK010000130.1 GCA_903938735.1 uncultured Actinomycetes bacterium
ATCCATCCCCGAAGGAACTTCATCGTTCGACTTGCATGTGTTAAGCACGCCGCCAGCGTTCGTCCTGAGCCAGGATCAAACTCTCCATAGAAAGTTGATCTGGCAAAAAACGAAACTAGCTTTTGCTATTTTCGTTTTACCAATTGTTTTTTGTTTTGTAGTTTTCATTAGATGAAAATACAAAGGAATTTAGACCTTGCTTTTTACAGCTAAGGCCTGATTGGTATTCATTTTTGCACGTTGTTGAGTTCTCAAGGTACGAATGCGCACCGGTCACAACGATTTCTCGCTGATTGCAGGGCAGAAGGACAAACCTAGTGGAAGGTCTACGGACGGTCAAATCCGCATATCTTCATAAGTTTTCGTTAGTCCTAGATATGTGTCGATCACCCGGCCTTTGCAGTCCGGCGCGTGAGCGAGAGAGAAAGATAACCCATGCCTAGCCGGGGGTCAAATCCGTCCCCCACCCCCAAAATTAGCTACTGACGAGTAACTTAGACGGCCTAATTCGGGCTGGATGCGCTGAAGTGCCCGTATTTAAATGACTTTAGAGCACCCCGGCATGAAGGCTAAATAACTTCGACCGCGGCCAGATCTCTTTTGCCCTTGCGAAGCACTAAATAGCGTCCGTGAATCAGGTCACCTTCGGTCGGAGCGAACTCCTCCCCGCTGATCTTGGCGTTATTGAGATAAGCGCCATTCTCTTTAACGATTCGGCGTGCTGCAGATTTCGAATCAACAACTCCTGTTGCTGCAAGCAAGTCAACCCACGTTGGGAAGGCTTCGCCCTTCTTAATTGTTGTGCGCGGTAACTGCGACAACGCAGCAGCAAGTGTTGCAGCATCTAATTCAGAAAGTTCACCTTGTCCGAAAAGTGCTTTGCTCGCCGCTTCAACATTTCGCATCGCATCTTCACCATGGACCATCCCAGTGAGCTCTTGAGCTAGTGCGCGATGCGCTTCGCGTGCACCAGGATTGGTCTCAACGCTGTGAATGAGCGCTTCAATCTCTTCGCGCGATTTAAAGGAGAACACTTTCAATAGTTTAGGAACATCTTTATCGTCGCTGTTCAACCAATACTGGTAGAACGCATAAGGAGATGTCATCTCCGAATCGAGCCAGACAGAACCGCCGGCAGTCTTTCCGAACTTCGTACCATCCGATTTAGTCATCAATGGAATAGTGAATGCGTGCGCTGAACCGCCTTCAACTTTTCGAATCAGATCGAGGCCAGCAATAATGTTTCCCCATTGGTCCGATCCGCCTAGCTGCAGACGACAATTTTCACGTCGGTATAGCTCCAAAAAGTCATAACCCTGGAGCACTTGGTAAGAAAATTCTGTGTAAGAAATTCCACCAGCCTCTAGCCGCGACGATACTGAATCTTTTGCAAGCATCTGATTAACGCTGAAATGTTTGCCTACATCACGCAAGAATTCGAGCGCGGAAAGCTGCTTGGTCCAATCTAGGTTATTTGCCATCTCGGCCTTATTCGAGCCGTTGGCGAACTCCAGAAACTTCTCGAGTTGAGAACGAATTCGACCGACCCACTCTTCAACGATTGACTCGTCGTTCAAGGTGCGTTCTTCATTGCGACCGCTCGGGTCCCCCACCAAACCGGTCGCTCCCCCAACAAGTGCAATCGGGCGGTGGCCAGCTAATTGAAAGCGGCGCATTACGAGAAGCACAACCAAGTTTCCGACATGCAGGCTGGGAGCCGTTGGATCGAAACCGATGTAGAACGTTGTCTGCCCTTTGTTGAGCTCGGCAAGAAGAGCTTCTTTATCCGTTGTTTGGGCGAGCAGGCCACGCCATTCGAGATCCGCTACGAGCTGTGAGGTCATAGCGACATCATTCCTGAGAAACGCTTCTGTTCGCTGGAAATCCAGGCCTGCGCCAAGACATTCTCTGATTCGGCTATGGCTATTTGTTCACGAACGCTCTGCTCCGAGGTTCCTAACGAAGAGGTTCGAGAAGCAATTGCGCCTTCCGCGGTGAGCACTCCCCTGATTTCTGGCGTCAACCCCGGATGAATAGCTTGAAAATCGGCATCCGATAACTCGTGCAAGTCGATGCCTGCACTCTCACATTTTTTGACGCACGCACCAGCAACTTCATGAGCAGTTGCAAACGGAACGCCCTTGCGAGCGAGAAAATCCGCAACCTCGGTTGCCAACGAGAATCCCGCCGTTGCTCCTTGCTGCATTATCTCTGGATGGAATGTCGCGGTGGCAACCATTCCTGTCACTGCAGGCAGCAACAGCAAGAGGGTCTCCATGGAATCGAAGACTGGCTCTTTATCTTCTTGCAGATCTCGGTTATAGGCGAAGGGCAATCCCTTAAGCATCACCATCACGGATGTCAGATTGCCGACAAGACGACCGGCTTTGCCTCGCGCAAGCTCGGCGATATCTGGATTCTTCTTCTGCGGCATGATGGACGAGCCGGTCGAATACTCATCAGCGACGGTCACCCAACCAAATTCAGTCGTGCTCCACAAGGTGAACTCTTCGCCCAGTCGGGATAGATGAATTCCAATCATCGACAAAGCAAAAAGCGCCTCAGCGATGAAATCGCGGTCGCTGACGGCGTCGATGCTATTTGCGAGTGAGCCGATAAACCCAAGTTCTTCGGCTGAAGCTTCAGGTGAGGGTTGAAGTCCTGAACCAGCCAACGCCCCCGCGCCCAGCGGAGAAAATGAATGGCGCTCTAACCAATCAGAAATCCGATCGACATCCCGCAACAACGCCTGCGAGTGTTTAGCCAGCTCGTGCCCAAAAAGTATCGGTTGCGCATGCTGTAGGTGAGTAAAACCAGGGGCTATCGAGCCAGCATGACGCTCCGCCTGTGCGTTTAAAGCGGCAATCAACTGAGTGACCAAATTTGAGACGGTCAGTAAGTGATCAATGATGTACAACTTAAAGTCGGTAACGACTAAATCATTACGGGAACGCCCAGCACGGATGGCGCCACCAAGTGGTCCAATTTTCGCTACGAGGCCGCGCTCGATGGCACTATGCACATCCTCGTCAGAATCATTAAAAGTAAATGTGCCTGACTGAACATCGGCGGCGAGTGATACCAGTGCGCCTTCAATCGTCTGGGCATCAGAGGCAGAGACAACACCACTTTTGGTCAGACCATGAAGGTGAGCAATATTGACGCGAATGTCGTACGGCGCCAATCGCCAATCAAAATGAACGCTCCGAGATAGCGCTGCTACGGATTCTGCTGGACCCTGCGCAAAGCGACCGCCCCAAAGTGCCATGGATTACTTCCTCGCCCGCGTCCGTGATTGAGATACTTTTCCAGTCGCTGATTTTAGTGGCGCGCCCTCTGAAAATGCTGCTAATTCTTTTGCCAGTGCCGCGCCGCCCTGCGCACTTTGCGAGATAGCCAGAACCGTATCGTCGCCCGCAATAGTCCCGATCAACGTTTTGATTACTCCCCGCTTCATCGCAGAATCCAGTGAACTCGCCAATAGCTGCGCTCCCCCAGGTGGGGTAGCCACCACAACCAAATTTCCCGAAGGTTTTAACGATTGGATAAGCGATCCAACAGCCGATGCGCGATTAGTCGCAGCGCTCGATTCCTGACCTAAGTGATAACGTAAAACACCATCTGCATCCCGATGTCGAACGGCGCCAAGTTCTTCTAAGTCGCGACTGACAGTCGCTTGTGTTACGTCGTAACCCCTGGCTTTCAGCAATTTCGTGAGGGCGCTCTGGGAAGAGACTTTGCCGGCGGCAATCAAAGCGGTGATTTCTGCGTGGCGGCCGCCAACGCCATTAAGTTTCACTTTAGCCATCGGCTATCAACTCCTTCATCGTGGCGGTGAATGCAGCAATAAATTGATCGACCTGTGGCTCAGTTATCGTCAACGCCGGCGCGATTCGAATCACAGTGGAAGTCGCCGCGTTTGCGAGAATTCCATGACGCATAAGTGATTCATTCACGTGCTTGGCCACCTCTGCTTGAAGAACGATTCCCAGCAGGAGGCCCTGTCCTCGGACTTCCTTAACGCCCGGTACGGCAGAAATTGAATCAGCGATGTACGCGCCTAGCCGGAGAGTCCTCGGCATTAGTTCGTGCGCCTTAATGACTCGTACCACCGCGTTCGCAGCCGCCGTTGCAATTGGATTGCCGCCAAATGTTGATCCATGTGAACCTGGTTGAAAGTACTCGGCCGCCGGTCCCATCGCGATAACCGCGCCTAGCGGCAATCCTCCGCCTATTCCTTTAGCCAAAGTGATGACATCTGGCTGAATTCCCTCATGTTCATAACCAAACCATTGACCCGTTCTTCCCATGCCAGTCTGTACACAATCAAAAACAAGGAGCGCTCCGACGGAATCGGCAATCGAACGAAGCTCGGCAAGATACCCGACTGGCGGAACAACCACGCCGTTCTCACCTTGAATTGGTTCGACGATGATCATCGCGGTTTTACGAGAGACGGCAGCACGCATGGCGCCGGTGTCGCCGAACGGAACATGGCTTATCTTTTTTAATAGCGGATTAAACGGATCGCGCTTTGCCGATTGGCCCGTGATTGACAGTGCGCCCATTGTGCGGCCATGGAATGCACCATCGGTCGCCACAATCCGCTTCCGACCAGTCAATCGTGAGAGCTTGATCGCCGCCTCGTTGGCCTCTGCTCCAGAGTTGCAGAAGAAGACGCGTGCGCTCGAATCGCCCACCATCGATTTCAAACTCGCGGCCAGGTCAATCGCTGGTTGATGCATGTAGAGATTACTGACGTGACCGAGCTTGGCGCTCTGTTCGGAAATTGCCTGTACTACATCGGGATGTGCGTGGCCCAAAATATTGGTGGCGATGCCCGCAAGCATGTCGATGTAGCGATTGCCCTCAACATCGAAGACTTCCGCTCCAAAACCATGGTCAAGTTGTATCGTTGGAGTTCCGTAATTGTTCTGCAGAGCCATCGACCATGCGCTCTGCGCAGCCTTGTTGTTCATCATGAGATCTCCGTACCTCCACGACCTTCAAGTGCTTCAGCCAGATTGCGTGGCTCGCGGCCATCAATAACGCGCACCGAAGTGGCACCGGCATCCAGAGCTGACAGCGCGGCTTTTACCTTGGGAATCATCCCCTCTTCAAAGGTCATAGCCCGCAAGCTCTCTCGGTCTATCGCACTTATGAGCGAGCCCTTATCGGGCCAATTTCGGTATATGCCAGCAACGTCGGTCATGAAAATAACTTGATCCGCTGAAAGACCACCACCCAGAGCGCCCGCAACCAAATCTGCGTTTAAGTTGAGACCCTGCCCGGTTGAATCAACGCCAATCGGTGAAACTATTGGTAGGTACTTCCCTGCAAGTAGAGTGCGTAGAAGTGAGACATCTACGGTATCGATATCGCCAACCAATCCAATCTCCCCCGCGCTTGTCATTCGCTGTGCCCGGACAAGTTGACCATCAGAACTAGAAAGCCCGACCGCGTTCACCCCGTAACCAATCAGGGAGTGCGTAAGCGTCCGCAAAACCTGTCCAGATAAGACTTGCTGGACTACGTCAAATGTTTCTGGAGTTGTCACGCGATAACCGCCACGCATCTCGCGCTCGATGCCGTGAATCTTAAGTTCGGCATCAATCTGAGGCCCGCCCCCGTGAACAAGCACAACCGGATTCCCCGAGCGCCAATACTCCGCGATCAACTGAAGCGTCGGGTCAGAAACGCCGGGTTCTGGCAAAGCATGACCGCCGTATTTGATGACAATCATGATGAGTACGCCGAATTCTCGTGGACGTACATAGCCGTCAGGTCATTGGTCATAATGGTCGCGCTGTAATTTCCATTATGCAGATTGATGACGATATCAATCTGCTTACCGCTCAAATCAACTAACGACCGATCTTCACCTAATCCACCAGAACGCGCGACCATGACGCCGTTCAGAGTCACGTCTATAAGATTTCCATCGATATCAGCATCGGCTGTTCCTGCTGCAGCGAGCACGCGACCCCAGTTGGGATCTTCGCCATGTAGGGCGCATTTCAGAAGATTGTTACGCGCACAAGCCCGTGAAACCGCTTCAGCATCTTTTTCGCTCGCTGCGCCCTCGGTTGTAATCCGTACGATCTTTGTATTGCCCTCGGCGTCAGCGATCAGTTGACCTGCCAAGTCATTCGCACAATCCATCAGCATCGCCCGAAGTGCATCATCGGCAATCTCAACACCAGACGCGCCGGAAGCCATGAAAAGAACCGTGTCATTTGTCGAGGTGCAGCCATCTGAATCAATTCGGTTATACGTACGCGAGACGACATCCTCGAAAATTTCTGGTGCTCGCTTCGTGTCCACAATCGCATCTGTGATGATCACCGAAAGCATTGTCGCCAAGGCCGGCGCCAACATGCCAGCGCCCTTCGCCATTCCCCACATCGACACGCCGTCACGAGAACATTGTGAAGTCTTGTGGTGAGTATCCGTCGTCATGATCGCCTGTGCCGCAGAATCAAACCCTCCTTGGCTCAATTCGTTGGCCGCTGCGTCAACGCCAGCAATAAGTTGCGACATCGGGAGTCTCACACCAATCAACCCGGTTGAACACACCACAACATCTGAAGCAGAGACTGAAAGTCTTTCTGCAACGTGTTCAGCAGTCTTATGGGTGTCAAGGAAACCTTCCGGACCCGTGCACGCATTTGCGCCGCCACTATTGAGAACAACCGCAGACACCTCGTTGTCTGCAACGACTTGCCGGCTCCACGCTACGGGGGCAGCAAAGACTTTATTGGTTGTAAAAACGGCAGCCCCGAATTGAAGAGGGCCATCATTGACGATCAGCGCAAGATCTTTTGCGCCAGAACTCTTAATGCCGGCGGCAACGCCGCTCGCCCGAAAACCCTTGGGAAATTCCGCTGAAGTACCCACTACCGAACACCTAAATGATTCAAGCCCGAATCTTCCGCAAGGCCGACCATGAGATTGGCATTTTGAATCGCCTGGCCAGCAGCGCCCTTGCCTAGATTATCGATGGCTATCGAAATAAGAAGTCGGTTCGTGTGCTCGTCCACCGCAACTTGCACATGTGCATTGTTTGTACCCAACACCGCCGCGGTTTGTGGCATGTGACCGGCTGGCAATACATGAACAAAGGCCGAGCTAGCAAAATAGTCTTCATATATCTGGTGCGCAGCTTCAGTCGTTAAAGGCTTCACCAGTCGAGCTGTAATTGTTGCCAAGATCCCACGGGGCATGGGCGCCAAAATCGGGGTGAATGAAATCTTCACATCTTGACCATTCACTGCGGCCAAGGCTTCCTCAATCTCTGGCGTGTGCTGATGCACTCCCCCGAATTTGTACGAGGTCATCGAATTCATGACTTCACTGCCAAGCAAATTTACCTTCGCAGAGCGACCAGCGCCTGTCGTTCCTGAAGCCGCCACGACCACAACATCTGATGCGTCAATGAGCTTGTCATGAAGAGCTGGCGCTGCGGCAAGCGAAATTGCAGTCGCGTAGCAACCAGGATTTGCGACCCGAGATGAACGAGAGATTTCGAATCTATTCTGCGAAAGCTCTGGCAAGCCGTAGATCCATTTGCCGGCATGGTTTCCGCCGTAGTACTTCTTCCAGGCGTGCTCATGAGTCAACCGGAAGTCGGCGCCCAGGTCCACAATCTTTAAGGATGGTGAAAGTTGCGCGACCAACTTTGCAGATTCGCCGTGCGGAAGCGCCAGAAAGACTAGATCACATTGGTTGAGTTCATCCGGTTCTGTTGCCGAGAAAACTCGCCCGCTAAGCGGAGTGAGCCCCGGATGAATAGTGGTGATGAGTTCGCCAGCATTTGTTCCGGCCGAGATGTAGGAGATTTTGAAATCTGGATGGTTAAGAAGCAACCGTAAAAGCTCTCCGCCAGCGTACCCGCTTGCGCCTACGACACCGATTTTCATTTCCTGAGAATATCAGGCTATGAATATTTATTCAATCTTATGAATAATTATGCACGAACGGTGGCGCCGTAACGCTCGGCCGCAACGGCTACCGCTGCCTCGCGAAAGGCCGACACCTCGGCTGCCGTGAGAGTTCTATCGGCTGCTCGGAAAACCATCGAATAAGCGAGCGAAATCTTGCCCTCGCCCATCTTGTCGTAGCGATCAAAGAGTGTGATGGACTCGAGCAACTCTCCCGCTCCTTCGATAAGAGCCGATTGAAGGTCGGCAGAAGAAACCTTCGAATCCACAACTAGAGCTACGTCTTGGACTGCGGCTGGCATCGTCCACACTTGTGGCGCGGGTACTACGCCGGACTCCGGGATTGCAGTAAGAATGCTCGCAAAAGCGGTCGAACGCGGCGGCAAACCCAATTTTTCAATAACTCGAGGATGCAGTTCGCCTGCATGACCGACCGCGATATCCCCGACCCGAATCTCGGCACAACGCCCTGGATGCCACGGTGCGAAATCCGAAGCATGCACTGTTGCAACGTGACCAGTCGATTCGACTATCCGCACAACCGCAGCGATTGCATCCGACCAATCAAAGGTTGAACCCTTACCCCACCAACCAGCATGTGAAAGCTGCCCAAGGACAACGCCACCAATCATCGTTGGTTGGTCTGGAACACCGTCGTAGATTCGTTGCTCATCGGATGGCGATGGCCGGCTCGAAGTCGAAATTTCAGGAAGCGCTGGCAGCTCGTTCCAATTACGGAAAATGGTTCCGATTTCAAAGAGGGCTACGTTCTTAGCGCCGCGCGATTGATTGCGAACCGCGGCTTGTAGCAAGCCGGGAAGTATGTGCGTTCGCAGTAACGGAAAATCTTCCGACATCGGGTTAGCGATACGGAAGGCGGCGGCTCGCTTTCCGGTAAATCCAAGGTCGTCCAGCATGGCCTGTGAAATAAATGGGTAGTTATAGACCTCGCTAAAACCAGAGTGCGCAAAGAGGTCAGCGATTGACCGGCGGCGCTTTTGTGCCGGGGTAAGGCTCGCTCCGCTCTTGCCGACCGGCAGGCGCGTAGGGATGGCGTCGTAGCCAACCATCCGGGCAACTTCTTCTGCGAAGTCGGGTAAAACTTCAAGATCGAATCGCCATGAAGGTGGGTCAATCTCCCACGATGTCTCGGAATTCTCTTTTACATCGCATCCGACCGTAAGCAATTTTTCGCGAACCAGAGCAAGCGGAAGATCGAGGCCCAGAAGTTCTGAGATGGCCGTCGGATTAATAGTCACGACTGGTGCAAAACGGGGCTCCCCCGCTACAGCACTGCCTAGATGGTGCGCTCCGCCGAGTTCGCACATCAGCGCCACCGCACGAGCCGAAGCGATTTCAGCGAGCGATGGATCAACCGTTCGCTCCAATCGACGCGAAGCCTCTGATGAAAGTTTATGGCGCCGTGAATTTTTGGCGATATCCATTGGGTTGAATCGAGCCGCCTCGATAGCCATCGAGGTTGTTGAATCTGTAACTTCGGAGAATTCCCCACCCATTGTTCCCGCGAGAGCTAAAGGTTGCTTCTCGTCAGCCACAAGTAGATCTTCGGGCGCTAGCTTCCGAACTTGGCCATCGAGCGTCTTGATGGATACGTCAGAACCGGCGCGCCGAATATGGAGTGAGCCAGAAACTTTTGTTCGATCGAAAGCGTGCAACGGTTGGCCAAGTTCAAGCATTACATAGTTAGTGATATCTACCGCAAGGGAAATAGCACGCATTCCACATTTTTCGATTCGGCGACGCATCCAGAGCGGCGTGTGAGCAGTTGGGTTGTAGCCATCGATGGTTCGGATATAGGCAACGCTGGCTGCGCTCGAATCATCAATCGAAATTTGTACGCCATCGGAATTAATCGGATAACGAGACGCATCTACCGCGGCAGCTGGGTCCGAGTACTTCACAGCGAGCGAAGCAGCGAGTTCGCGCGCCAGGCCACGAATCGAAAGCGCGTAACCTCGATCAGGGTTGACCGCTACATCAACAATCCAGTCATTGATTTGTAATGGCTCGACTGCATCGCTACCGATAGCCGCACCATCTGGCGCAAGAACGATAATGCCAGAATGTTCATCACTAATACCTAATTCCCGAGCTGAACAAATCATTCCATTGCTGGTCTTGCCATAGGTTTCACGAGCAGAGATCGCAAAATTGCCCGGCAGCACAGCGCCTGGCAACGCAGCAACCACGAGGTCCCCTACTGCGAAATTTTGCGCGCCACAGATGACATGCCGAGTTAAGCCTTCGCCACAATCTAGTCCAACATAACGAATTGGCTTCTTGTGCTCCTTAAGCTCTTCAATCTCAACTACTTGTGCAACGACGAGCGGCCCCGTCAGTTCGGCGCCTTGGATATCAATTGATTCGACTTCGAATCCAACGCTAACAAAGGCGTTTTCTAATTGCTCGGCCGTAATGTCGTAAGGAATTGCAGCATATTCACGGAGCCACGAAAGAGGTGCTTTCATTTAGAAACCCGTTCCGAAAGCCTGCGTGAAGCGGATGTCGCCTTCTACGATGTCATGCATATCCGTAATTCCGTGGCGCACCATCAATGTGCGTTCGAGTCCCATTCCAAAGGCAAAGCCCGAGAATTCATCGGTGTCGATGCCACAGGCACGCAGTACTTTTGGATTGACCATGCCGCAGCCGCCCCATTCCACCCACCGCCCGTTGAAAAAGAAATCAACCTCTGCGCTCGGTTCAGTGAAGGGAAAGAAGGATGGACGCAATCGAGTTTTTACATCTGGGCCGAACATCGCGCGTGCAAAGTAATCCAACGTGCCCTTCAGGTCCCCCATCGTAATTCCGCGGTCAATGACTAGTCCTTCTACTTGGCTAAAGACTGGTGTGTGCGTCGCGTCTAGCTCGTCTGCCCGGTACGTGCGGCCGGGGCATATGACATAAATCGGCGGCTCGTTCTTCAACATTGTACGAATTTGGACTGGTGATGTGTGAGTCCGCATTACCAGGCGGGCCGCAAGTGGCTCGACAAAGAATGTGTCCTGCATCGTACGTGCCGGGTGATCGGCCGGAATATTCAACGCATCGAAGTTGAGCCATTCGGATTCGAGCTCAGGACCGTCAGCGACTTGGTAGCCAAGCCCAATGAAGAGATCGCTAATCTCGTTGGTCAAAATAGTCAGCGGATGTAGCCCACCCTTCAAAACTTTTCGCGCCGGCATGGTCACATCGACCCGCTCTTCCAGCAAAACACGAGCATCGCGTTCTGCTTCGAGTTCAAGCGTACGCTTTTCAAAGGCGGCGTTTACTTCTGACCGCGCAGCCCCAATGATTTTTCCAAAGGTGGATTTCTCTTCCGGACTGAGAGTGCCGAGCGCGCGATTAGCCAACGCGAGCGCTGACTTCTCGCCAATGAAGTCGATCTTTACCTGTTTGAGCGAATCAAGGTCGGGCGTCGCCGAGATCGCCTGAAGCGCTGCTTTGGTAGCGCTTTCGATCTCAGATGCATTCAGCGAAGATGACATAAGACCTAAATGTTACCTGCAAAGTGGTACATCGCGATGGCAGCAGCGCTGGCCACGTTCAAGCTCTCGGTGAATCCCTTCATGGGAATCATGGTGCGAGTCGCGCCTGGCGTATCCGGCAATCCTCTCGCTTCATTTCCAAATATGAGAAGTGCCTTTTCAGCCGCGGAGATAGCAGGAAGGCGAGTATCGCCGTCGCCTGCAAATGCATATGACTCAATCCCTGCATCTGTTGCCAGCTGGATAATTTCGGCCAGTTCAATATCTTCAAAAACCGGTATATGCCAGAGTGAACCCGCGGTGGAGCGGACCGTCTTTGGGCTGTAGAGATCTACGCTCCGAGGCGAGAAAGCGACCGCGTCAAAGCCACACGCGTCTGCTGTGCGAATAACAGTTCCGCTATTACCTGGATCTTGAATCTCCCAAAAATAGGCAATTTTCTTTGGCTCGAGTTTGGAGAGTTTGTATGCACTCATCTCTTTGTGGGTGCACAGCGCGATGATTCCCTGCGGACTTTCGGTGTCCGCCATCGCATTCATTACTTCATCGGTCACCATCGAAATCTCGACTGAGTCGAGTAACTGGGCATCAATCCCAGCAATTAAACGTTCACGACCAGAATCAGTCAGATACAAGCGTTCGACGAGCGGGGCTAATTCAATCCGAGGTTGTAAGGCTTCGCGCACTGACTGAATACCGTCGGCAATAAATGACTTCTCAACTGCGCGGATCTTTTTTCCTCGTGGACCCAAAAGAGCCTTCACTCTCTCGACGTGCGGAGAGTGAAGGCTCGAAATGTGGTTATTGGTCACGCAGTGACGTGCTTGCGGGCAACCTCTACGAGTCCAGCAAACGCCTTAGGATCGTTGGTCGCGAGCTCTGCAAGAACGCGGCGATCAACTTCGATGCCGGCTCCCTTGAGACCCTGGATGAAACGGTTATAGGTGATGCCGTTCTCACGAGCACCGGCGTTGATGCGCTGGATCCAGAGACGACGGAAATCGCCCTTCTTATCCTTGCGATCGTTGAAGGCATAAACGAGCGAGTGAGTAACTTGCTCCTTCGCCTTTGAGAAAAGACGTGAACGTTGTCCGCGGTATCCCGCAGCGCGCTCGAGGGTGGTACGACGCTTCTTTGCAGCGTGGACGCCGCGCTTAACTCTTGCCATGTTCTAGTCCTCCCCTTACTTCAAACCGAGCATGCGCTTGGCGGTTGTCGAAACAGTTGTCTTTGCTACAGCATCGCTGCTCAAGCGACGGGTAACGCGTGAAGATTTGTGCTCGAGAAGGTGGCGCTTGCCAGCACGCTCGTGCATAACCTTTCCGGTTCCGGTCAGACGGAAAGTCTTCTTGGCACCGCTGTGGGTCTTCATCTTTGGCATTCGCTAACCTCCCAGTTAGTTCGTGTTCTCGTACTGCTCTAAATCAAGTAAAACTAGTAAATCTCTTATTCAGCTGCTTCGGTCGCTACCGCAACTTCGGCGGGTACTGCTACTTCTTGAGCCGCTTCCTTGGCTGCCTCTGCCTTAGGTGGCTTGTCAACCTTAGGAGCCTTTACTGCCTTAGCCGCTTGGCCCTTTTTAACGAGTGGTGCGAGCACCATCGTCATATTTCGACCTTCTTGCTTAGGCGCGAATTCAATGACAGCGATCTCGACGAGCTCTTCCGCTAACTTCATCAAAATTCGATAACCAATTTCTGGACGAGCTTGCTCGCGACCACGAAACTGCATCGTGACCTTGCACTTGTCGCCAGTCTTGAGAAACTTCTCAATTTGGTTCTTTTTGGTTTGATAGTCGTGCGGCTCGATCTTCGGACGAATACGAACTTCCTTCACCACAATGTGGGTCTGATTGGCTCGCGCTTCGCGTGCTTTCTGGGCGGCTTCGTACTTGTACTTGCCGTAATCCATTACTTTGCACACTGGCGGTTGGGCATCGGGAGAAATTTCGACGAGGTCTAATCCAACTTCGTCAGCCATTCGTAGTGCGGTGTCGATATCGACAATGCCTACTTGCTCTCCTGTGTAACCAATCAAACGAACTTCCGGAACTCGGATTCGATCGTTGATACGTGGCTCTGCGCTGATAACTGGTCCCTTCCTTAACATTCCACCAACAATTTATTGGCGGTCAAGGAGGCAGTCGCACACAACTTTCGTGCATCTTTCGCGCGGCATGGACAGAGCCCAGCTCTAGAAAAACGACCAGTTCGCCGGAGCGAAGTAGGTGGGAGCGACTAACTCCTCTTGATGGCCCAAGGCTACCTTAGGCAGGGCCTTCCCCAAAATTCACGCCCAGAACAGGGCAGATAGCTGCGGAAAGGCTTAGCCCATCGCGTGGAGGCCACCATCCACGTGGATGATCTCCCCCGTGGTCTTGGTGAAGAACGGTGACATCAACGCCACCGCCGCTTGGGCGGCTGGAACTGGGTCAGTCACATCCCATTCCAATGGCGAACGTGAATTCCAGACGCTCTCGAATTCATCAAAGCCTGGAATTGATTTGGCGGCCATTGTACGAATCGGCCCCGCAGCAACAAGGTTGAACCGAATGTTCTCTTTGCCTAAATCGCGCGCTAAATAGCGAGAGGTTGATTCGAGCGCCGCCTTTGCAACACCCATCCAGTCGTACTTTGGCCATGCTACCTGTGCATCAAAATCTAGACCCACGACGCTCGCGCCGGTTGAGGCCGTAAAGAGCGGACGAGCAGCCATCGTCAATGATTTGAGCGAATAGGCCGAGACTTGGACCGCGGTCGCGACATCAGGCCATTCGGTATTGAGGAAGTTGCCACCGAGTGCCGCTTCGGGAGCGAAACCAATTGAGTGAACAACGCCATCCAAATGTGGAACATGCGCGCGAACCGCATCAGCAAGTCCGGCGAGATGATCATTGTTTGTCACATCTAATTCAAGAACTGGAGCTGGCTGTGGCAATCGACCCGCGATTCGTTGAGTGATGCTCATCGCGCGACCAAACGAGGTCAAGATGACGGTGGCGCCTTCTTCCTGCGCGACCCGTGCGATATGGAAAGCAATCGATGAGTCAGTCAGAACACCGGTCACCAAAACGTTTTTACCCTGGAGAATTGCCATAGTTAGTGCCCCATTCCTAATCCACCGTCTACCGGAATAACCGCGCCAGTTATATAACTGGCGGCGGGTGATGCGAGAAAAGCTACGACGCCTGCGATCTCGTCTGGCGTGCAGAGCCGACCCAGCGGAACCGAATTGATGATCTCTGATTTTCGAGACTCCTCGAGCACCGCAGTCATATCTGTCTCGACAAATCCTGGAGCAACCACATTGGCGGTTATGCCACGGCTACCGAGCTCGCGTGCAAATGATCGAGCCATTCCAATCAAGCCACTTTTGGTTGCGGCGTAATTGACTTGACCAGCGCTACCGAGCATTCCTACTACTGAACCGATGAAGATCATTCGGCCGGACTTTTTCTTTAACATGCCGCGGGTCGCCGCCTTAGCGACGCGGAACGCGCCCATCAAATTGGTCTCTACTACGGATTGAAAATCCTCATCGCTCATACGCATCGCCAGGCCATCACGCGTGATGCCCGCGTTCGCAACTACAACCTCAATCGTGCCAAAACGTTCTTCTATCTCGGCAAATGCAGCGCTCACGCTCTCGCTACTGCTGACATCCATCACGACGCCTTCGAATCCGGCTGGTGCGGATCCGCTTCGATAGGTGACGACGGTCGTAAAGCCATCGGCTTTCAGCTTTTCTGCAATGGCCAGACCAATCCCGCGATTGCCGCCGGTCACTAATGCGACGGGGGCCACACCTGTTTCGCTCATGCCCCCACCTTACTTAATCGGGTTTATTACCTGCACGTATCGCGGAGAATTCCGAAGGAAATTGGAGATGCCGATGCCCATCAACACCTCTAGGCTCGGGTAATGGCCTTCAAGCGAACAACCAAATCGAGCGGTGTCACGCCGATTTCCATCACCCAGGCCCAAGTTGGCCTGGCATCTGACCAAGCCGGACGTCAGCGACGATACTTAATTTCGATGTTGATTCGCACCGCGTGTTTTATTCTCACAATTTTTCTGCCATCGCCATATCGCTGGGTAGCGTTGGGTGCCGCGATGGTTCTACCCTACCTCTCAGTGGTGATCGCAAACGCAGGTCGCGAAACAATAAACCGGGCTTCGGTGCCTGCTCACAACAAGAACGAGTTGAACTAGTAGCCGCAGCTACAATTCCTTATGCGTTTCTTCGCTCCGAAAGAGCTGATAAAAACCACCATTGCACTGCTTCTCTGTTTCGGCTGTCTCGCCGCCGCCCAATGGCAATATCACCGTGGCCAGAATCAAGCGCATCAAAATTCGATTATTCGCGCAAACCAAACGCAACCCGCCCTAAACGAGAATCAACTCGCACACATTGACCCCATCGCGAACCAGTGGCGCACGGTTGCCCTGCATGGGGAATTCCAATCCCAGCATCAACTATTAATTCGAGACCGCTATTACCAGGGGGTCTATGGCTTTGAAGTCCTCACCCTTTTTCATGCGCCGGTAGCCGGCGACTACTGGTTGGATCGTGGTTGGGTCAAAGCGGGCGCTAACGCCGCAACTCCCCCTTCGGTTCCATCGCCACAAACCGGAACCCTTGAAGTCGTCGCGCGCATCCGGTCAGAGAATTTGAATAAGCAAATTCAAGGTTCCTTCTTTGCCTTGCCACAGCTTTCTGCGAACACCACATCTCACGCATTTTCCATTGCGCACGCCCAAGGGGCTAGCGCCGCACCGTTTTACCTGGACTTGGTATCAGCAAAGCCCGCGAAGGCGGGACCCTTCAATCAGATTGAACTACCAGACCTATCGGACGGCCCGCACTATGCCTACGCGATTCAGTGGCTGGCATTTGCAGCGCTAATACTGATAGGTCGAGGAATGCTCTTTCGAGAATTTATATAAGCACAGCGATTTAATCAACGGCCGACATTGATTGCCGCTGGTAGAGATCAAAATAGATTCCGCCTAACGCAACAAGTTCTTCATGGGTGCCTCGTTCAACAATCGAACCGCCCGATAACACGAGTATTTGGTCCGCACTTTGAATGGTCGATAAACGATGCGCGATAACGATGCTGGTGCGCCCGCGCAACGCAACCTTCAAAGCTTCTTGGACAAGGGCTTCATTCTCGGAGTCCAAATGAGCCGTTGCCTCATCCAAAATGACGATGCTGGGAGCCTTGAGCAACAAACGAGCGATCGCTAACCGCTGCTTTTCGCCGCCGGACAATCGATGTCCGCGCTCTCCCACAATCGTCTCGAACCCGTTGGGAAGGGTACGAATGAAGTCACCAATCTGTGCTGCGTCGCACGCGGCCCACATCTCATCGGTCGTCGCATCGCTCTTGGCGTATCGAAGATTAACCGCGATGCTTTCGTGGAACATATGCGAATCCTGGGTAACAACGCCGATCGTATGGCGAAGTTCCGCCAAATCGAGCGACCGTAGATCAACTCCGTTAATAGCAATGCTGCCACCTGTTACATCGTAGAGTCGAGGAACAAGTGTGGATATCGTGCTCTTGCCCGCACCCGATGGTCCAACAATGGCGGTCAACGTGCCCGGCGCAACCTCGAACGAAATTCCGTTGAGAATCGTTCCGCTCTCGACAATCTCCTTCTTCGCCGCGACCTCTAACGAAGCTAGCGAAATATCAGTCGCCTTGGGGTAAGCAAAAGTTACATCGGTAAAGGAAATCCGAGGTTGACCGTGTGGCAGTGCAATCGGATGGACCGGACTTTTCACCATTGGTTCTAAATCAAGTACTTCAAATACCCGCTCAAACGATACGAGCGCTGTCATGACATCCACCCGGACATTGGACAAGGCCGTCAGTGGGCCATAGAGCCGAGCCAGCAAAGTAGTAATCGCGAGCAGCGTTCCAATCGAGATGCTGCCACTAATCGCGAGGTGCCCTCCGATGCCATACGCAATCGCCGTCGCGATCGCCGCCAAGGTAGTGAAGGCAATAAAGAAAGTGCGGTTCATGACCGCAATTTTGATTCCCATATCTGCGACCCGACGGGCACGTGATTTATAGAGGGCGCTTTCGCGTTCTGGTTCGCCGTACAGGGATACAAGTAAGGCGCCAGAGACGTTAAACCGCTCGGTCATTGTCGAGGACATTTCGGCATTTAAATTAAATGATTCGCGGGTGTATTCGGCCAATCGACGACCCAGCCACTTTGTAGGTATCAAAAATACCGGCAACAGAATCAATGACATCAACGTGATCTGCCACGAAAGTACGAACATCGCACCTGCCACGAGAATCAGAGTCAGCAAATTGCTGACTATTCCTGACAACGTTGATGTGAAGGCTTGTTGCGCTCCGATAACATCCGAGTTCAATCTCGAGATCAACGCCCCGGTCTGGGTGCGAGTAAAGAAGGCAATTGACTGACGCTGCACATGCGCGAAGACTCGAGTCCGAAGGTCGTAGATGAGCCCCTCGCCAATCTGACTGGAGAGATATCGTGTAACAAGGCTGACGAGCGCATCACACACTGCAAGGACGGCTACAAGTACCGCAAGCGTCGTAACGACCTTTGACTTGTGCGGAATCACGCCGCTATCAATCAAACGTTTAAGAAGTAATGGTGTTGTGACGACGAGAAGCGAATCCAGAACAACGGCAAAAAGAAAAATTGCCAACTGGCGCTTATAGGGAACAGCGAACGAGAGCACCCGCCGCAACGTGCCGGGCTTTAGTTTGTTCTCTTTGACCGACTGGTCGGCGGAGAGCGAAGCCAACGCCCGCCAGTTCTGATGCATCGACATTAGTTAGACAGTGAAACCAATCGCACGGAGTTGTTCGCGTCCATCATCGGTGATCTTGTTTGGACCCCAAGGCGGCATCCAGACCCAGTTAATTTTCACGTCGCTTGTTAAGTCAGCAAGCACGGCGCGAGTCTGGTCCTCAATCACATCCTGCAATGGACAGGCAGCAGAGGTTAGGGTCATATCCAGCGTCGCAATGCCATCATCAAGTCTCATGTCATACACAAGACCTAAGTCGATGACGTTAATACCTAATTCTGGGTCGATGACATCTTTCATCGCCTCGGTAACATCATCAAGCGTTGTATCAGCCATGGTTATCCCTCGTTCTTTCCGGTTGCTTGTAATGAAGCATCTTTAAAAGCCATCCATCCGAGCAATGCGCACTTTACTCGAGCCGGGAACTTCGAGACACCGGCTAGCGCCACGGCGTCATCCAACGTTTCCTCGTTGCCGTTAAGAGTGCCCTTGCTCTGCATCAACTCCGTGAATTCATCGACCACAGAGAGCGCTTCAGGGACTTCTTTGCCAATCATCAAATCCGTCATGATTGAGGTACTCGCCTGCGAGATGGAGCATCCCACTCCGTCCCAGCTGACATCTTTAACTTTGGAGCCATCTAGAATCAAGTTAAGCGTAATTTCATCGCCACACGAAGGATTCACGTGATGAACCGAAACCGTTGGATTCGCACTCAACTTCTTATGGGCAGGATTCTTATAGTGGTCCAGGATGACCTCTTGATAGAGCGAGTCGAGTTCCATGGTTAGACCTTAAAATATTTCTGAACTTGGCGAACGCCATCGACCAAGGCATCAACATCTGCGTGATCGTTATAGATGTAGAACGAGGCACGAGTTGTGCCGACGACATGCATCTTGCGCATCAATGGCCAAGCACAGTGATGGCCGGTGCGGACCGCGATGCCGTATTGATCCAAGACCTGACCGACATCGTGTGGATGCGCGCCTTCAACAGTGAAGGAGAGAACCGCTCCCCTCATCTCAATATTCTTTGGTCCAATAACCTCTACTCGGTCGAGCTCGGAAAACTTCTTCAACGCATACTCCGTGAGTTCGCGCTCGTGACTCTCGATTTTATCCATCCCCAGGGCCGTTAAATATTTAAGTGCAGCAGCCAACCCCACCGCCTGTGCCATATTAGGAACGCCCGCTTCAAACTTTCGAGGAGCCGGTGCCCACGTGGCCTCTGTCATGGTCACGCTTTCGATCATAGAACCGCCCGTAAGGAATGGTTCCATCTCACGGAGATGCTCTGCCTTGCCCCAGAGGACACCAACGCCGGTCGGGCCTAGTGCCTTGTGGCCTGAGAACGCTAGGAAATCAACTCCGAGGCTTTTCACATCGATCGCGAAGTGCGGAACGGATTGACATGCATCTAGAACAACAACGGCGCCAACCTCATGCGCGCGCTTCACAATTGCATCCAACGGATTGATGGTTCCGAGCACATTCGATTGATGAGTGATCGCAACAACTTTGACGTCCGGCTTAATGACTTCCTCAAGATTGGATAGGTCTAACCGTCCGTCTTCGGTTACCGGAAACCACGAAAGCGAAGCACCAGTGCGCTTTGCCAACTGTTGCCATGGGATCAGGTTCGCGTGATGCTCCATCTCGGAGATCACGATGCTGGAACTCGAATCCAGATAGAAGCGGTTGGAGCTATCGGAATTGCCAAATGAATAGGCAACCAGATTAAGGCTCTCGGTCGCTGATTTGGTGAAGATGATTTCATCATCGGTTGCGCCCAGAAATTGCGCGACGGTTGACCGAGCGCCTTCGTATAACTCGCTCGCCTCTTCCGCCAAAAGATGCGCGCCCCGATGTACTGCTGCATTGTGCTTCTCGTAGAACTCTCGTTCGGCATCCAAAACTTGGATTGGCTTCTGAGCTGTTGCGCCGCTATCCAAATAGACCAACCGAGATCCGCCGCGCATGACTTTAGTGAAGATAGGAAAGTCCTTCTTCAATAGCGCGACGTCAAGGTTGGTCATATGAGTTCGATGTTGGATTGGTTAGATCAGACAGTTGCGTATTCGGCGTAGCCATTAGCCTCGAGCTTGTCGGCCAATTCAGGACCGCCTGCTTCGACGATGCGGCCAGCAGAAAAGACGTGAACGAAATCGGGCTTGATGTATCGCAAAATGCGCGTGTAGTGGGTGATCAGCATGATTCCCAAGTCGTTCGTACTCTTCACGCGGTTAACGCCTTCCGAAACGATACGAAGTGCATCGACATCCAAACCAGAGTCGGTCTCATCGAGAATGGCAATCTTTGGCTTGAGCAATTCCATCTGCAAGATTTCATGACGCTTCTTCTCGCCGCCCGAGAAGCCCTCATTCACGCTGCGTTCGGCAAATGCTGGATCCATCGAAAGCTCGGCCATAGCTTCTTTTACTTCGCCGACCCAGGTACGAACCTTTGGAGCCTCGCCACGAATCGCGGTTACCGCAGTACGCAAAAAGTTCGAGACCGATACGCCTGGCACCTCTACTGGATACTGCATCGCTAAGAACAAACCTGCCTTAGCTCGCTCATCCACGCTCATCGCAAGAACATCTGCGCCATCGAGCGTGACTGATCCACCAGTAATCGTGTACTTCGGATGGCCGGCAATCGAGTAAGCAAGAGTGGACTTGCCGGATCCGTTAGGTCCCATGATTGCGTGAGTCTCACCCGACTTAATAGTGAGGTCGACGCCCTTCAGAATCTCTTTGAAACCTTCGTCAGTCGCAACCGCAACCTGCAAGTTCTTGATCTCTAATGTGCTCATAGTTTTCTCTCTCTCGGTCTTAATTCTTAGTAACGGTTACGGTGTCGCCGGAACGAGCGACAGAAAAGGTTTCTAGCGCGATGGTTGCGGGCGGGGTGAGCGCCGCGCCATCGCGGATATCGAATTCGGCTCCATGCAACCAGCACTCAAGCTTGAAACCATTGAGCTCGCCTTCTGCTAGCGATGCGTCAGAGTGAGTGCAAATATCGGCTACTGCATACACCTCATCGCCAACACGTGCCACACAGACTCCGACGCCATCAACCTCGATGCGCTGAGGCTTGCCAGCAGTTAATGAATCAAATGGAATTGATGTCATTGTTATGCACCAACCTTTGCTAGGTCGCGATCGATGCGCTCCATGATTCGCTCTTGGATCGATTCCGATCCAATCTTGGAAGCAATTTCAGCGAAGAATCCACGAATAACCAACCGACGAGCTTCTTCGGCAGGTATGCCGCGTGACTCGAGGTAAAAGAGTTGTTCGTCATCGAAGCGACCGGTAGTACTTGCGTGCCCGGCGCCAACGATCTCACCCGTTTCAATCTCTAGGTTCGGAACTGAGTCGGCGCGTGCGCCATCAGTAAGCAGAAGGTTGCGATTGAGTTCGTATGTATCAGTTCCTTCAGCCGCAGCTCGGATATAGACATCACCAATCCATACGGTGCGCGCCTTATCGCCAGCGAGCGCGCCCTTGTAATTCACGCGGCTTTTGGCATGTCCAACATTGTGGTCGACATGAATACGGTGCTCGAGGTGTTGACCATCCGTCGCAAAGTACAAACCATTCAATTCAGCGCTGGCGCCAGGGCCGCGATACTCCACTGTTGGAAGGATGCGAACGAGCGAACCGCCTACGGAGACAATTGTGGAGATGAACGTTGCGTCCTTGCTGACCAGAGCGTGATGGCGAGCCAAATAAACCGAATCGCTCTCCCACTCCTGCAATGAAACGACGGTGAGCTGCGATCCATCGGCCAAGTCGTACTCAATATCTTCGGCGAGAATCGCCTTACCTTGATTTTCAAGGATTACTCGCGCGTGAGCGTGAGTCCCTATCTTGATCACAAGGCGACTTGCAGCACGCTCGGCGATCTGTGGAATGCGCGAAAGAATTAACGGCTCGGACAATTCGGTATTCGCCGCGATTGTCAGTACTAGTGCTTCACCTTGCGCCGCGCGTACTCGGAGTGTGGCCTCGTCTGTCGTCGAAGAGAGCGGAGCCATAGCCAGGTTTTCCAGCGTCACACCAGTGGGCAGGTTTGAGGCAGTAAACGAATTCTGGGGAACCATAGTTGTTGCTGCATCGAGGATGCCAGCCAGGCGATTGAGCGGTGTGAAGCGCCATGCTTCCTCGCGCCCGCTCGGCGCCAAGTAGTTAGTAGTCAGTGTGCTCATTAACCAACCGCGCCTTCCATTTGCAGCTCGATCAAGCGATTGAGTTCCAGTGCATATTCCATCGGCAACTCACGAGCGATTGGCTCGATGAAACCACGAACGATCATCGCCATTGCTTCATCTTCAGAGAGTCCGCGCGACATCAGATAGAAGAGCTGATCATCGGAAATCTTCGAGACGGTCGCCTCGTGACCCATCGATACGTCATCCTCACGAATATCTACATAAGGATATGTATCAGATCGAGAGATGGTGTCCACCAAGAGCGCATCGCACTTAACAGTGGACTTAGAGTGGTGAGCACCTTCCTGAACCTGAACCAGTCCGCGATACGAGGTACGTCCCCCACCGCGCGCTACTGACTTGGAGATGATCGTTGATGATGTGTGAGGTGCTGCGTGAACCATCTTCGCACCAGCATCTTGATGTTGTCCGGCGCCGGCAAAGGCGATTGACAAGGTCTCGCCCTTGGCATGTGGCCCCATCAAGAAGACTGCTGGGTACTTCATGGTGACCTTTGAGCCAATGTTTCCGTCAATCCATTCCATCGTTGCACCTTCGGCACATGTCGCACGCTTGGTCACAAGGTTGTAGACGTTATTCGACCAGTTTTGGATCGTGGTGTAACGAACGCGAGCACCCTTCTTGACGATGATTTCTACGACCGCGGAGTGCAGCGAATCAGATGAGTAAATCGGAGCAGTACAACCTTCGACATAGTGAATGTATGAATCTTCGTCCGCGATGATCAAAGTGCGCTCGAACTGACCCATGTTCTCGGTGTTGATACGGAAATAGGCTTGCAGCGGAATATCCACCTTGACGCCCTTGGGTACGTAGATAAACGAACCGCCGGACCAGACCGAAGTATTTAGAGCGGCGAATTTATTGTCGCCCACTGGAATAACAGTGCCGAAATACTCTTGGAAAAGTTCTGGGTACTCGCGCAAACCAGTATCGGTATCTACAAAGATGACGCCCTGCTTCTCTAGATCTTCGCGAATCGAGTGATACACAACTTCGGATTCATACTGAGCCGCTACGCCAGAGACCAAACGTTGCTTCTCCGCCTCTGGGATTCCGAGTCGGTCATAGGTGTTCTTAATGTCATCAGGCAAGTCATCCCATGTGGTTGCTTGCTTCTCCGTTGAGCGAACGAAGTACTTAATGGTGTCAAAGAAGATACCGGTCAAATCTGAACCCCAGTTTGGCATCGGCTTCTTCTCAAAGAGAGTCAATCCTTTTAGGCGTAGGTCGAGCATCCACTGTGGCTCGTTCTTTTTGGCTGAGATGTCGCGAACCACTTCTTCGTTCAGACCGCGACGCGAATTAGCGCCCACGTCATTCTTATCTGACCAGCCATATTCGTAGTTGCCAATTCCGGCTAGTTCAGGATGAAGTGTTGTGTCGCTCATTTCAGCACCTTCTCTTTTGGTTTGCTTGTTTTGTTTGGAATATTTGTGTTGTTCGGAATAAAGGTGGTGCAAACGCCATCGCCATGCGCGATTGTTGCTAACCGTTGCACGTGTGTGCCCAAGAGTTCAGAGAATGCCGCAGTTTCAGCCTCGCATAGTTCTGGGAATGCTGACGCTACGTGCGCAATCGGGCAGTGATTCTGGCAGAGCTCCTCGCCTATCCCCTTACTGTGCACGTTGGCAGCGAATCCGTCGGCCGAAAGAAAATCTGCGAGCGCCTGACTCTTCGCCGCGATGCCATTTGCCTTGCTGACTTTCTCGGAAGCACGCTTCGCAATATCTTCGGCGCGAGTGCGCGCAAACTCGTTAACCAAGCCAGAACCAGACTTGCTTGCCATGAAGCGAAGTGCTGAGACAGCCAAGTCGTCATACGAATGTTCAAATTTCTCGCGACCTGAATCGGTAATAACAAATACCTTCGATGGTCGGCCGCGACCACGTTCTGCTGAGTTAAGCGTGCTCAGATGCGGTTCGCGTGCCTCGAGAATCCCCTCGTCGACCAACGCATCTAGGTGGCGGCGGATTCCCGCCGGGGTAATCGCAAGCTTTTGAGAGAGATCGACCGCGGTAGCCGGGCCGCCCCTCCAGAATGGCGCGAGCGATTGCGGAGCGAGTTCCACCTGCTTCGACCTCATTCTTTTTCACAACACTAGTGTTGCGTAAATAGGGGCTATCCGCCACTTGAAGCCCGTACCGCCACTTGCAGCCCGCTCAGATAGGCTCAGGGGGTGAAGCTGAAAAAGACGATATTCAACGCTCTCCTCTTCTTTCAAGCAGCTCTCGTGGTGACCGGCGGCGCGGTTCGCCTCACCGGCTCCGGGCTGGGATGCCCAACCTGGCCAACCTGCACCGGCTCCTCCATCAGCCCAGTACCCCATCAGGCGCAGGGCACGCTCCACTCATGGATTGAGTTCGGAAACCGACTCCTCACTATTGCCCTGGTTATCGCCTCCGTAGTAGCGCTGGTCGCAACCGTGAAATGGAGCAAGAATCGCATCGATCGTCGTCGGGTTCGCTGGATTGCCATCTGGCAGCTGCTCGGCATCTTCGGCCAGGCCATTCTGGGCGGCATTACCGTCCTCACCAAGCTCAACCCGATCCCAGTCTCCGGTCACTTTTTACTCAGTATCGTCCTGATTGGCGGCGGACTTTCGTTGCGCCATCGGATGCTCGATCGTCCACGCGTAGCCACACTTCCTGTCACATGGAACATGGTTCGGGTCGTGGCTGCCCTCGCGGCCTTGGTCGTCACCGTCGGCACTTTGGTCACTGGTTCTGGCCCCCATGCCGGCGATATCCAAGCGAAGCGTTATCCCTTCGCACCACGCGAGATTTCTTATCTCCACGCCGACCTGGTGATTGCACTTGTTTGTTTGGCAATCGGCTTGTTGCTCATCATTCGCGTTTCGGAGACTGGTGAATCTAAGACGCGACTCACTCGCGCGCTCGAAATCTTCTTAATTACTTCCTTGGCTCAAGGTTTTATAGGATACGTCCAGTACTTCACGGGCTTGCCTGAAAGCCTGGTCGCCTTACATTTGCTCGGCGCCACAACGGTGTGGATCGCGGCGTGGAATGTCTATCTCACCGCCAAGCCCTCACAGCTCGCATAACTTACACAACTCACACAACCTAAGAACGCAGATAACGTCAATAACGAGAAAGCACGGTTCTATTTCATGTCAACAGCAACATCGCTCACACCTTGGACCGATCTAGACGAGAAGGCCGTTGCATCTGCTCGGGCGCTCGCCGCCGATGCAGTACAAAAGGTAGGAAATGGCCATCCAGGTACCGCGATGTCATTGGCGCCAGTTGCTTACACGCTCTTTCAACGTTTTTTAAAGCACGATCCACTGCGCCCAGATTGGTTGGGTCGCGATCGCTTCGTCCTTTCGTGCGGTCACTCATCGCTCACTCTTTATATTCAGCTCTTTCTCTCGGGCTATGGCCTCGAGCTCAAGGATCTTGAATCGTTCCGCTTTGCTGACTCGTTAACACCAGCGCACCCTGAATACGGTCACACCAAGGGCGTGGAAATTACGACCGGTCCATTGGGCTCTGGTATCGCAAGTGCAGTTGGTATGGCGATGGCCGCTCGCTACGAGAAGGGCTTGTTCGATCCGGAGTCGAAGACCTCGCTCTTTGACCACAACGTCTGGGTTATTTGTTCGGATGGCGATCTACAAGAAGGCATCAGCGCCGAAGCTTCGTCACTTGCGGGAACCCAATCACTCGGAAACCTGAAGGTCATTTACGACGACAACCGCATCTCCATCGAGGGCGATACTCACGTCGCCTTTACCGAAGATGTCAGCGCTCGTTACCGCGCCTACGGCTGGAACGTCATCGAAGTTGCAGCGCTCGCTGATGGAAACGTGGATCGCAACGCACTCGAAGCAGCAATGACCGCTTCGCTTAACGAAACCACGAAGCCAACTCTTATTCGTCTGAAGACCGTTATTGCCTGGCCCGCACCAAAGGCGCGCGGTACCGCAAAGTCACACGGTTCCGCACTGGGTGCCGAAGAAGTCGCGGCAACCAAGGTTGCGCTCGGACTTGATCCAGAGAAGTCATTCCAAATTGGCGATGATGTTCTTGCGCACGCGCGCGCTGTTCAACAACGCGGTGCAGCTGCTGCAGCGGCATGGGATGCCGAATTCTCTAAGTGGGAGTCAGCCAACCCAGATCGCGCTGCACTTCTGAAGCGTCTTCGCAACCATGAATTGCCTGCTGGCTGGGAGAAGTCACTTCCGGTTTTCGAGGCTGGCAAGGATGTTGCAACCCGCGCCGCATCGGGCAAGGTCATCAACGCGATTGCATCTGTGCTTCCTGAATTCTGGGGTGGATCGGCTGACTTGGCGGAGAGCAACAACACGACCATTGAACACGGCGGTTCGTTCTTGCCTGCAAGTAGCGCGATGAAGGATGTCAATCCATACGGACGCATCATTCACTTCGGTATCCGCGAACACGCGATGGGCGCTATCTTGAATGGCATCGCATTGCACGGCCTCACCAAATCATTCGGTGGAACATTCTTAGTATTCAGCGATTACATGCGCGGCGCGGTTCGTCTTGCGGCCCTGATGGACATTCCATCGACCTTTGTATGGACGCACGATTCAATCGGCGTTGGTGAAGATGGTCCTACTCACCAACCGGTTGAGCACGTAGCCTCATTGCGCTTGATTCCAAACTTTGCAGTTATTCGCCCCGCCGATGCGAATGAAACGTCGATCGCATGGCGCGAAGTCATCACCCGCCAAAAGCCAGCTGGCTTTGCGCTCTCTCGCCAGAATTTGCCGGTCTTTGATCGCACTCTTCTGGCTTCAGCCGAAGGAACCGCTAAGGGCGCTTATGTCCTTGTCGGTACCGACGGAACTCCCGATGTAATTCTGATTGCCACCGGTTCGGAAGTATCTGTAGCGGTTGCTGCAGCAGAACTTTTGAAGTCCGAAGGTGTCAAAGCCCGCGTCGTGAGCGCTCCGTGCTTGGAGTGGTTCGAGGCCGAAGGCGCTTCCTACCGCGAATCAATTCTTCCAGCGGGCGTTAAAGCACGCGTAGCCATCGAAGCAGGCGTAGGCGCTGGTTGGCGCAATTACGTCGGCGATGCGGGCGAAATCGTCTCGCTCGAGCATTTCGGCGCATCGGCTGCAGCAACGCATCTCTTTAAGCAATATGGCTTTACGGCTGAGAACGTTGCAGCGGCAGCCAAGAAGAGCATCGCCAACGCTCGATAATCACATTCAAAAGATTCACATTCGAGTATTAACTAACCAAAAGAGGGACAACGAATATGTCAGAAAATTTGAAGCAGCTTTCCAACGCCGGCGTCGCGATTTGGCTCGATGATTTGTCGCGCGATCGACTCGAGTCCGGCACTTTGGCAGAGCTCATTAAGAGCTCCTCAGTAGTTGGCGTTACTACCAACCCAAGCATCTTCTCCGCCGCGATCTCTGGCTCTGACAAGTACTCGGCTGATATCAAATCACTTGCTGCAGAAGGCAAGTCGATTGGCGAGATCGTCACCCGTCTCACCACCGATGACGTGCGTGCGGCCTGTGACCTCTTTCTTCCTACCTTCCAGGCATCAAACGGCGCAGATGGTCGTGTAAGCATCGAAGTCGATCCAGAACTCGCATATGACACCGCTGCGACCGTAAAGCGCGGACTTGAACTCGCAAAGATTGTTGACCGTCCTAACTTGCTGATCAAAGTGCCAGCGACGCTTGAAGGACTACCAGCGATCGAGGAACTCACGGCCGAAGGCATCAGCGTCAACGTCACGCTGATCTTCTCTGTTGATCGCTACGAGAAAGTTATGGATGCATACCTGGCTGGACTTGAGCGTCGTCACAAGGCCGGCGAATCGCTGAAGGATGTTCACTCTGTAGCGTCATTCTTCATCAGTCGCATCGATGCCGAAATCGATAAGCGTCTGGATGCATCGCATCCTGGTCACGAGCTTCGCGGCGCGGCTGCTATTGCAAACGCCCACCTGGCCTATGAGGCGTTCCTCAAAGTCTCTGCATCTCCTCGCTGGGCAACCCTTGCAGCTGCGGGCGCGAACTATCAGCGTCCACTCTGGGCATCAACCGGCGTGAAGGACAAGGCATACGACTCCACACGCTACGTGATTGAGCTCGTCGCAGCACACACGGTCAACACCATGCCAGAAGGCACTCTGAACGAAGTCCGTGCACACGGAGTTGTCCGAGGCGACACAATCACTGGAAAGTTCGATTAGGCTCGCGAAATATTTGCCGGTCTCGCTGCTGCGGGAATCGATTTCGCCGACGTTGTTAAGTTGCTCGAAGATGACGGCGTAAAGAAATTCGCAATCGCTTGGCAGGAGCTGCTCGCCAACATCGCACAGGTAGCAAAGTAAATGGCGATCAAGCTCAGCGGTGCCGCGCTAACAAAGCTTGATAAGAGCTCGACCGTCTACGCAGATTTGGCGGCAATTGCGCCACGTCTGGCCACAAAGGATCACGCCTTGTGGGGTTCAGAAGCAGAGGCAGAAGCACGTATCCGCTTGAACTGGATTGACTTGCCTACATCTTCGCGCGACCTGCTCCCCGAGCTCGATGCGCTTTCCGCGTGGGCTCGTTCAACCAATCTGAACAACATTATCTTGGCGGGAATGGGTGGCTCCTCGCTCGCCCCTGAAGTTATCTCCAAGACCTATCGCAAGTCGCTCACTGTTTTGGACTCCACCGATCCGGCACAGATTGCGGCTGCCATTCCATCTGACTTCACGAATACCGTAATCGTGGTTGGCTCAAAGTCGGGTTCAACGATTGAAACTGCTTCGCAGCGAGCGTTGTTTACAGAGCTCATCGCCGCAGCTGGTTTAAATCCAGTGGATCACATTGTTGTGGTTACCGACCCGGGTTCACCGCTGGATAAGGATGCGCGTGCCGGTGGATTCCGTGTTATCAACGCTGATCCAAACGTTGGTGGGCGTTACAGCGCACTCTCGGCCTTTGGTCTTGTTCCCGCGGTATTAATGGGTGTCGATCCATCACTGCTCATCGATGATGCCGCAGCGGTTGCGCCCTCGTTTATAGCCCCCGACTCCCCCGCGGTTGCGGCTGCCACAATACTTTTTGAACAAACGACTCAGAACATCGCTTTCTGCGACGAAGGAAGTTCGGTTCCGGGTTTATCCGATTGGATCGAACAGCTCATCGCAGAATCAACCGGCAAGAATCAGGTCGGTCGCTTACCGATTGTTACTGAAAGCGCCTCTGCACCAATCGCAGGACCTGCCATCTCAGTTGCCTTCGCTGGAACACAGGCAGATCTCATCGTCGAGGGCACCTTGGGCGAGCAATTCATTTTCTGGGAATACGTGACGGCACTGATTGGTCGCGCTCTTAAGGTTGATCCCTTTAATCAGCCGAACGTCACTGAAGCAAAAGACCGTACCGGCGCGTTGTTGGCGCAATGGAATGGCGTCGTTCAATCGCCAACCCCTTCGCTGGAGACGGAGAGCATCGCGTTCTACGGAACCACTGCCGGTTCAACGCCAGTAGAGATGCTTCGCAATTTCTTTGCAGATCCAACCCACTATGTCGCCGTCATGGCTTACCTGCATCGCGGCAAAGATGATGCAGTCACAGAGGCCCGCGAAATTATCGCTCGACACACCGAACGTGGTGTGACCTTTGGTTGGGGTCCACGCTTCTTGCATTCAACTGGCCAATTTCACAAGGGCGGCCAACACAATGGCGCCTTCTTGCAGATTACCGGCGAATCAACGAAGGACCTGGCGATCCCCGGCAAAGAGTTCACTTTCCATACGCTGCTGATGGCACAAGCTCTTGGCGATGCCGAAGCGCTCGGTAGCCGAAACTTCCCACAATTGCGGGTTCATCTAAAGAACCGTGACAAGGGAATTACTGAACTGCTGAACGCACTAAAAGCACTGTAGTTATTTAACTAATATTTGAGCGGAAAGCGGCGAACGAAATTTAGTTATTCGTCCTCGCCGCGGAGCACAGCAAGTGCGTCGGCAAGAATCTTTGCTGCCTCTGCCTCGGTACGGCGTTCCTTAACGTATGCAAGGTGAGTCTTATATGGCTCGTTCTTAACCGGGCGAGGTGGCTTATCTTTATTGCGACCTGCTGGGTATCCGCATCGTGGGCAATCCCATTCGTCCGGAATTGCAACGGTGCCATCTTCGGCAAATGAAGGTGTGGTTTCGTGGCCGTTGGCGCACCAGTATGAAACTCGGAACCGAGCAATGGCCTCGCCACGCTCCGCCTCGCCCATAGGGCCGGCGCCGACACGACTTCCGCGGATTGCACTACCCATAAGTCGAGCTCCTTACTTCTTAAGAACTAAAGACAAAGCAACGACGCTGGCAAACCAAAGTCCGCCAACAACAACCGTGATGCGATCCAGGTTGCGTTCTACGACCGAGGAGCCACCGTAGTTGGATGAGATTCCCCCACCAAATAGGTCAGAGAGGCCGCTGCCCTTGCCCTTATGCAAGAGAACCAAAAGAATCATCAGGATGCTGGTGATAATCAAAATGATAGAAAGTGCCAAGACCACAAACGAGCTCCTTTTAGACGGCTAACAGATACGAGCGAGGTAAAGCGCCCAGGGGGTAAGAATAGCGGTTTTCTTAGGCGGTTACTGAGCGGTGGAAGCGTGCGATTCGAGCGAATTCCTCGGGATCTAGGCTCGCCCCGCCGACTAATGCGCCATCGACATCTTCTTGCTTCATGATTTCGACGATATTCGCAGACTTCACTGAACCGCCGTAAAGAATTCGGGCGGCTTCTGCAATCTCTTCGCTGCCAATCTTGACGAGCTCTGCTCGAATTGCCGCGCAGACTTCCTGGGCATCCTCTGGCGTTGCAGTCTTGCCAGTACCAATTGCCCAAACTGGCTCGTACGCAAAAACAATCTTCTTGAGTTCTGGCTTATGAAAACCTTTCAGCCCAGCACGTACCTGGTTGAGAACGTGCTCAACGTGGGTGCCCGCTTCACGGATGGCCAGCTCTTCACCGATACAGAAAATGGGCGTCATCTCATTGGCGAGGACCGCCTTAATCTTCTTATTGACGATTTCATCGCTCTCGTTATGAATCGCGCGACGCTCGGAGTGGCCAACCACAACGAAGGTGCAACCAAGCTTGTTGAGCATCGAACCTGAAATATCGCCCGTGAAGGCGCCGCTGGCGTCTGGCGAAATATCTTGCGCACCATAGGTAAGGCGAAGGCGATCGCCATCGATCAAAGTCTGTACTGAGCGGATATCTGTGAATGGCGGCAAGACTGTGACATCAACAGCGTCGTAGTCCTTATCGTCCAACGAATACGAGAGTTTTTGTGTAACCGCGATCGCCTCAAGGTGGTTGAGGTTCATCTTCCAGTTGCCAGCAATCAGTGGTTTACGCATATCGATACCTTACTTGTTGGGTGAGCTATTCCAGGTTTAATAGAGAGGCAATAAGTAAAAACTATGACTGCAGCGCGGATATTCCCGGGAGCTCTTTACCCTCGAGATATTCCAGCGAAGCTCCCCCGCCGGTTGAGATATACCCGAAATCTGAGTCCGCGAAGCCGAGTGCTCGAACCGCAGCGGCTGAATCTCCACCGCCGACGACCGAGATTCCCTTAACTTCGGTAAGCGCCTGCGCGACGACTTTCGTGCCGTTGGCAAAATTAGGAAATTCGAAAACGCCCATTGGCCCGTTCCAAAAGACGGTCTTGCATTCACGAATCGCGGCGGCGAAAGTAGCGGCAGTAACAGGGCCAATATCCAGTCCCATCTGATCCGCCGGGATTTCTGAGGCAGCGACCGTTGTTGGTGGCGCATCTGCTTTGAACTCTGGCGCAACCACGATGTCAGTCGGAAGAAGCAATTGCACGCCGATTTTCTCGGCCCGTTCTAATAACTCTTTAACGGTGGGAATTAAATCGGTCTCCACCAAGGACTTGCCGATTTCATGCCCTTGCGCGGCGAGAAATGTGAAGAGCATTCCGCCACCGATTGCTAGCACGTTGACCTTGTCGAGCAGATTAGAAATAACGCCAATCTTGTCCGAGACCTTTGCGCCACCAAGAACCACTCCATATGGACGTTCTGGATTGGTGGTCAGCTTCTGCAAGACATCGATTTCAGCAGCGACTAAATAACCAGCTGCGTGTGGCAGAAGTTTCGCAACGTCATAGACCGAGGCATGCTTACGGTGCACGGCACCGAAACCATCACTGACAAATAGGTCGCCATAGGCCGCTAATTGCTTCGCAAGTGCGGCGCGTTCCGATTCATCCTTGCTTGTTTCAGCTGCTTCGTAGCGGATGTTTTCTAGTAGCAAAACCTGACCCGGTTGCAACTTTTCAACCGCGGCGGATACAGATGCGCCGACAATCTCTTCTGAAAATGCAACTGGCTTTCCTAGCAAATCACCTAACCGATGTGCGACCCGTGCGAGCGATAGCTCTGGCTTGCGCTCACCTTTAGGGCGGCCCAAGTGCGCCATGATCACAACCGAAGCGCCATTTTCCAAGAGATAGTTAATCGTAGGCAGCGAGGCACGGATTCGGCCATCGTCGGTGATGATGCCCTCTTTGATCGGCACATTGAGGTCACAACGGAGCAGAACTCTCTTGCCGCTAACGGCGAGAGAGTTCAACGCAGGAACAGAATTGGTCACGCTTGTGCTCCGTATCTTGTCGGAAATTAAATTAGAGCTTCTTGCCCACGTAGCCGACCAAGTCGACTAGACGGTTCGAGTAACCCCATTCGTTGTCGTACCAACCAACAACCTTGACGGTTGAACCGATGACCTTGGTCAGACCAGCATCGAAAATGCATGAGCTTGGGTCGGTGACAATGTCAGCTGAGACGATTGGATCTTCGGTGTAGGTCAAGAAGCCCTTGAGTGAACCTTCAGCCGCCTTCTTGATTGCAGCATTGATATCTGCAGCAGTAGCTTCCTTCGCCAATTCAACGGTCAGATCGGTAGCAGAACCAGTTGGGACCGGAACGCGAAGCGCGTAACCATCCAACTTGCCCTTGAGGTTTGGAAGAACGAGTGAAATCGCCTTCGCAGCACCTGTTGACGTAGGAATGATCGACAAGGCAGCGGCGCGAGCGCGGCGAAGATCCTTGTGTGGCTGATCCTGCAACGCTTGGTCGTTGGTGTACGCGTGAATTGTTGTCATCAAGCCACGAACGATGCCGAACTCTTCATCCAAGACCTTGGCCATCGGAGCGAGGCAGTTGGTTGTGCAAGATGCGTTCGAGATGACGTTGTGCTTCGATGAATCGTAGTTCTCGTGGTTGACGCCCATCACGATGGTGATGTCTTCGTCGGTTGCAGGCGCAGAAATGATGACCTTCTTGGCACCAGCTGCGATGTGCTTGGACGCATCCGCGGCCTTGGTGAAGAAGCCGGTTGATTCAACCACGATATCGGCCTTGACTGATGCCCATGGGAGGTTGGCTGGATCGCGCTCTGCGAATACCTTGATGGTCTTGCCGCCTACGGTGATGGAATCATCGGTGTAGGTAACAGGCAAACCAAGACGACCCAAGATGGAGTCGTACTTCAGCAGATGAGCCAGCGTCGCGTTATCGGTCAGATCGTTGATACCAACGATTTCGATATCCGCGCCTGAAGTAATGACTGCACGGAAGAAGTTGCGGCCAATGCGACCAAATCCATTAATTCCAACACGTACCACGGTAAACCTCGCTTAAGAGTTTCGGGGGGCCTCACGCTAAAAAATGTGGGCTAAGAATCGCCACTTCGTTGTGAGATATTCGTAGCTTATCAGGCGAAGCGGGCTACTCCCCGAGTAAATCAGGGCTTAAGCCGGCCTCGGTGTCCGGAATTCCCAAGTCCTTCGCGCGCTTATCAGCCATCGCCAACAGTCGGCGGATTCGGCCTGCTATCGCGTCTTTCGTCATAGGCGGCGAGGCCAAGGATCCCAATTCTTCTAGGCTGGCCTGGCCATGATTGATCCGAAGCTCCCCCGCTTCCCGCAAATGCTCGGGCATCTCGGGCCCCAAAATCTCCATCGCTCGCTGAACGCGCGCAGATGCCGCGACCGCAGCGCGAGCCGAACGTCGAAGGTTGGCGTCATCGAAATTCGCAAGCCGATTGGCGGTTGCGCGAACTTCGCGCCGCATTCGTCGCTCCTCCCATGCCAAGACGCTTTCGTGAGCGCCAAGTCGAGTCAAGAGTGCGCCGATTGCATCGCCATCTCGAATCACAACGCGATCAACCGAACGCACTTCACGAGCTTTAGCGGCTATTCCCAGCCGACGCGCGGCGCCTACTAGTGCAAGTGCGGCTTCAGGTCCCGGGCAAGTAATTTCAAGCGCCGATGACCGACCAGGTTCTGTCAAAGATCCATGCGCAAGGAATGCGCCACGCCAAGCAGCTTCAGCATCACAGAGACCAGCAGAGACAACTTGGGGTGGTAAACCGCGCACAGGCCGATTGTTTGCATCAATCAATCCAGTTTGTCGAGCAAGCGCATCGCCATCTGACGTCACGCGAACAACGTATCGGCTGCCTTTACGTAGTCCGCTAGGTGAGAGAACGGCTAGCTCTGATTCGTGACCATAAATTTCGGAGATATCTTTTCGCAACCGGCGGGCTGCTTGAGCGGTATCGAGTTCAACCTCCACGCCTATCTTGCCGCCGGCGATATGGAGCCCGCCAGCAAAACGGAGTAGCGCTGAAACTTCAGCCTTGCGGCAACAGGGTTTGGTGACCGAGAGACGACTGAGCTCGTCTTTCACTGATGCGGTCATGGCCATGCCCGTATCTAAGCAGGGTTGAGCGAAAAATGTACTGAAAATCGGAGGTCAATTTTCTTGGTGAAATGAACAACTCTCCACTGCTACTCGAGAGTGGGCATTCCTTAGAAAGTGATTGAGCTAGAGCTCGCGGCCTAAATCTCGGTCAATCGCATGCGCACTTATTCGTTTTCCGCTCTTATGAATTGAACCATTGAGTCGATGTTCGAGTTCGTGTGCAATTGCGACGCTTCGATGCTTTCCACCGGTGCACCCAACCGCAAGCGTTAAATATTTGCGACCTTCGGCGACAAAACCGGTCGCCATCGTCTCGAAGAGTGCCTGATAGCGCGTGAGGAACTCTTGAACATTGTCGGTCCCTAACACATTCTCTTTGACCGCTGCATCCAGACCTGTTTGTGGGCGAAGTTCAGGAATCCAATGCGGGTTTGCAATGAAGCGGCAGTCCATGACCAGATCCGCATCTACTGGGATGCCATATTTGTAACCAAAGGAGAGGACGTTAACCCGCAAATCCGATGGATCGCCATCGTGGAATAACTCGGCAATCTTCTTCTCCAGCTGGTGAATATTTAGTGCCGATGAGTCGACAACAATGTCGGCGACGGAACGGACCTCTTGCAATCGCTCTCGTTCCTTTGCGATTCCATCAACGATTCGGTCATTGCCCTGCAACGGATGGGGCCGGCGAGTGGATTCAAAGCGACGCACCAAGACATCATCTGCGGCATCAACGAAGACAACCCGACGAGCAATTCCGCGCTCAGCCAGCTCGTTAAGTGCACGGTTGAGATCGTCGAAAAATTGTCGACCGCGAACGTCGATGACAACCGCAATCGAGGTAGTGGATTTTGCTGCCAGCTCGCAGAGCGTGCCCAACATTGCAGGTGGCAAATTGTCGACCACGTACCAACCGAGATCTTCCATCGCGTGCGCTACCGTGGATCGCCCGGCACCGCTCATGCCAGTGATCACAACTACTTCGTTGGCTGTGTTCTGGACCATGGGTAAAAGATACCGTTTCTTGATGGGTGGCAGGTAGGCAGGTGATTGAAACCCAGCGATTAGGAGATGATCTCGCCGGTTTCGGTGTTTACGTGCGCATCAAACTGTTGGGCAAGCGCCGTTTCAATCAGCGACGCGGTCTTCTCGCCGATACCCGGAATGCTCGCAATCTCCGTAACCTCCGCCTTACGCAGTGCCGTGACCGAACCGAATTTTTCCAAGAGCGCTTTCCGGCGGGCCTCGCCTAGCTGAGGAATATCGTCGAGCAGCGATTCGAGCATCACCTTGGATCGCTTACTTCTGTGGAAAGTAATCGCAAACCGATGGGCCTCGTCTCGGATGCGTTGAAGCAGATACAGCCCCTCGCTGTGGCGAGAGAAGATGATTGGTTCGGAGCTGCCCGGCAACCAGACTTCTTCCAACCGCTTAGCCAATCCGCACAACGCGATGTCAGTAATGCCGAGCTCTGCCAAGGCGCGAGCGGCAGCGGTAACTTGTGGTGCGCCACCGTCCACGACAATCAGCTGAGGCGGATAGGCAAATCTCGGTTTCGCTCCCCCGAGTTCGTCTATTTCTGAAAGTTCTTCTGGGCCAACTTCGCGTTCGGCCAAATACCGCTTTAAGCGACGAGTCAGAACATGATGCATCGCACGGGTGTCATCGAATCCCGCTTTGTCATCGATGCTAAATCTGCGGTAATCACTCTTCTTTGGTTGGCCATCTTCGAAGACGACCATGGACGCAACCATGGATGTCCCTTGGATATTTGAGATGTCGAAGCATTCAATTCGGAGCGGAAGTTCATCGAGATCTAGCGCGGTAGCAATCTCCTCAAGCGCTTTGCCGCTGACTGCGGCGTCGTTCGATCGCTTGCTGAGATATTGGACAAGTGACTCGTGTGCGTTTCTCTGGACCGTCTGCAATAGCTCGAGCTTTTCGCCCCGCTGTGGTTGTCGAATCTCTACCTTGTGGTCGGCGCGGCCCTTAAGCCACTCCTCCATTGCTTCAAGATTCTCTGGCAAGACATCGACCAAAATTTCGGATGCCGGTTCGGTATCAGCATAAATTTTCGGCAAAACCGCATCCATCACGCTCTCGCCTTCAAGCACATCGGCCCGGTCAATGATCCACGAGCGCGAGCCCACAACTCGGCCATGGCGAACCGTGAAGAGTGTGACACCCGCGTGGGTAATTTCCTCGTGCGATGCAATTAAGTCAGCTGAGAAATTCTGGCTTAGGAATGTGCCGGCGGTTTGAGCAGAGCGACGAATCGCACCAATTTGATCGCGGATCTTCGCGGCACGTTCGAACTCCTCGCGCTCCGCCGCCTGCGCCATATCTTGCTCCAACGCGACTTCAATATCGTTGGGATTGGAATCCAGGAACTTCACCAGCGACTTAGCGAGCTCTTTATGCTCCTCAGGCGTCACTCGTTTAACGCACGGCGCCGCACACTTTCCGATATCGCCCAACAAGCACGGCCGCCCAGACCGAGCAGCCCGTTGAAGATTCGAATCCGTGCAGCTGCGTATAGGGTAGATTTTTTGAAGCACATCGAAGGTACTTCGGAGCGCCCATGCATGGGCATACGGGCCAAAATATTTAACGCCGGGAATCTTCTTTGCCCGTGAGATATAAAGCCGAGGGAATTCATCCTTCAGACTCACGGCCAAATATGGATAGGACTTATCGTCCTTGAACTGAATATTGAACTGTGGATTCTCGGATTTAATCCAGGTGAACTCCAATTGCAGCGCTTCGACTTCGGTTTTTACAATCGTCCAATCCACCCGCACCGCCGTGTGCACCATGCGATGGGTCTTCTGCAGCAAATTAGAACCGAAATAAGAATTCAATCGATTCTTTAAATTCTTCGCCTTGCCGACATAAATGACTCGATCCTTGGCGTCAAAGAAGCGGTAGACACCGGGCTCGGTCGGAATATTCTGCGGGCGATAACTTTGTGGATCGGTCATGGACGGCGAGCGCTACTTTTTTGGCTTGAGAATCTCGGCTAAGAATGTTCCGGTGTAGCTCTTCTTATTCTTCGCTACCTCCTCAGGAGTTCCCTCAGCGATAACCAATCCGCCGCCGGAACCACCTTCGGGACCCATGTCGATAACCCAGTCTGCTGACTTAATGACATCGAGATTGTGTTCAATCACAATCACGGTGTTACCGGTCTCGACCAAACGGTCCAATACCAAGAGCAATTTCCGAACATCTTCAAAGTGAAGGCCGGTGGTTGGTTCATCCAATACGTAGATGGTTCGACCAGTCGAACGCCGCTGGAGCTCTGTTGCGAGCTTCACGCGCTGCGCTTCTCCGCCCGAAAGAGTGGGTGCGGATTGACCGAGCCGAACGTAACCGAGGCCCACGTCGTTGAGGGTCTTCAAATATCGGGCGATCGCCGGTACCGATTCAAAGAACTCTGCTGCATGTTCAATCGGCATATCGAGAACTTCGGCGATGGTCTTGCCTTTGTACCGGACTTCGAGCGTTTCCCGGTTGTAGCGAGCCCCATGACAGACCTCGCATGGGACATAGACATCGGGCAAGAAGTTCATTTCGATCGTGATGGTGCCATCGCCCGAACAATTCTCGCAGCGGCCACCTTTAACGTTAAAGGAGAAACGACCCTGTTGGTAGCCACGAATTTTAGCTTCAGCGGTCTCGGCAAAGAGCGCACGGACCTTGTCGAATACACCGGTGTAGGTGGCTGGGTTCGAACGTGGCGTGCGGCCAATCGGCGATTGGTCAACGTGAACAACCTTGTCGAGATGGTCTAGGCCAGTAATTGTTCGGTGGCGACCCGGAACGATTCGAGCGCCGTTCAATTTGTTGGCAAGTACAGAATAAAGAATGTCGTTGACGAGCGTGGACTTGCCAGAACCCGAAACTCCGGTCACCGCAACAAAGGCACCGAGCGGGAAGTTGACGTCAATATTTTGAAGGTTATTTTCGCGTGCTGCTTTAACACTCAACTGTCGCTTGGGATCGATGGCGCGGCGCTGTGCAGGAATCTCAATCTTGGTACGTCCCGACAAATATGCACCGGTGATCGAATCCTTGGCGGTAATCAGCGCTTGATAGTCACCGGATGAGACAACCTTTCCACCGTGTTCGCCTGCACCTGGACCAATGTCTACGATCCAGTCAGCGGTGCGGATGGTGTCTTCATCGTGCTCAACAACAATCAGGGTATTGCCGAGATCGCGAAGTCGGGTCAGCGTCTCGATCAAACGCCGGTTATCCCGCTGGTGCAAGCCGATGCTTGGCTCATCCAACACATAGAGAACACCCACCAAGCCAGAGCCAATTTGGGTAGCAAGTCGAATACGTTGCGCTTCGCCGCCAGAGAGAGTTGCTGCAGGGCGCTCGAGCGAGAGGTAATCAAGGCCAACGTCCAGCAAGAATCCGAGTCGGGCGTGGACCTCTTTAAGAACGCGTTCGGCAATCTGCTTCTCGCGCGCGTTCAATGAGAGCTTCTTCAAGAATTCTGCGCATTCGGCGATCGAGAGCTGACAGATCTCAGCAATGTTCTTCTCCCCCAGCGTCACCGCAAGGACTTCTGGCTTTAAGCGAGTTCCTTTACACACCGGGCATGGCGTCTCTCGCATATATGCCTCGTACTTATCGCGGCTGAAATCGCTATCGGTCTCTGAATGACGACGCTCAATAAAGGAGACCACTCCTTCAAAGCCAGTAGAGTAATTGCGAACTCTTCCATACCGATTCTTATACTTCACGTGAACTTCATAATCCCAGCCATGCAAGATCGCTTCTTTTACTTTTGCGGTCAGCTTGCTCCACGGCTTATCGAGGGAGAAATTTAGCTCCTTGGCTAGGCCTTCCAGGATTCTTAGGAAGTACTCCGATGATTGTCCGCCCGACCATGGTGCAATAGCACCTTCGTTAATCGTTGAAGCGTCGTCCGGTATGACCAACTCTTCATCAACTTCTAATCTCGTTCCGATACCGGTGCACTCTGGGCAAGCGCCGAAAGGCGAATTGAAGGAAAAGGAGCGGGGCTCGAGTTCTTCAAAGGAAAGCCCACAATCATGGCAGGCCATATGTTCGCTGTACGTGCGCTCCTTATCCGGATCGCCTTCCTTGGAATCAACAAAATCTAAAATAACGAGCCCATTTGCTAAACGAAGCGCGGTCTCGATTGAGTCGGTGAGACGTGATTTGGAATCCGGCTTCACAGTCAGGCGATCGACCACGACTTCGATGGTGTGCTTCTCTTGCTTCTTGAGCTTAGGAACATCGGCTATTTGATAAACGGTTCCGTCAACACGAACGCGGGCAAATCCCTGCGCGGTGAAATCGGTGAAGAGGTCAAGGAATTCACCTTTGCGGGCTCGTACGACTGGCGCTAGCACGAGGAATTTAGAGCCTTCCGGCATCTGCAAAATCTGATCCACGATATTTTGTGGCGTCTGCTTTGCAATCGCTTTTCCGCAATTAGGGCAATGTGGTCGACCGGCACGAGCGAAGAGCAGGCGCAGATAGTCATAGACCTCAGTGATGGTACCAACGGTTGATCGCGGGTTTCGGTTCGTGGACTTCTGATCAATCGAGACTGCAGGCGAAAGACCTTCGATGAAATCCACATCTGGCTTATCCATCTGACCCAAAAATTGTCGGGCATAAGCAGAGAGCGACTCGACATATCGGCGTTGACCTTCAGCAAAGATGGTGTCAAAGGCAAGTGAAGACTTGCCGGAACCAGATAGGCCAGTGAATACAACCAAGGAATTGCGCGGCAGTTCAATCGAGACATTTTTTAGATTGTGCTCGCGCGCACCGCGAACAACCAACTTATCTGCGCTCATCAGGTTCCGGCCTCTTCCATTCCGCGCAACTCTTTTTTGAGGTCACGAATCTCGTCTCGAAGGCGGCCCGCTAGCTCAAACGCAAGTTCCGCTGCCGCTGCCTTCATCTGCTCAGTCAGCGATTCTATGAGCGCAATCAACTCTTGTCGTGGCAGAGAATGAGCGGCCGAAATCTGAGCCTCGAGTCCAGCGGAAATCACCGCGCTTCGCTTCTTCGTGCCCGCCGTCATCGCCTCGGTATCTTCCGCTTCTTTGGTAATTAAGTCGGTAATGTCGGCAATCTTCTTTCGCAGCGGCTGTGGGTCTATACCGCGCTCGGTGTTGTAGGCAATTTGCTTGGCCCGGCGACGATTAGTCTCATCGATCGCTTGCGCCATTGCCGGGGTGATGCTGTCGGCATACATATGGACCTCGCCCGAGACGTTACGGGCGGCACGACCAATGGTCTGAATCAAAGAGGTGGCGGAGCGCAAGAAGCCTTGCTTATCTGCATCCAGGATCGACACCAGCGAGACTTCAGGCAAATCAAGACCTTCACGCAGGAGGTTGATACCAATCAACACGTCATATTCACCAGAGCGAAGCTCACGAAGCAACTCGACTCGGCGCAAGGTGTCGACCTCCGAATGGAGGTATCGAACTCGAATGCCAAGCTCCAACAAATAATCAGTCAGATCTTCGGACATCTTCTTAGTCAGAGTCGTCACCAAGATGCGCTCGTTCTTCTCGGCTCGGATTCGAATCTCGCCAACCAAATCATCAATCTGTCCTTTAATAGGCTTAATGATGATTGCTGGATCCACCAGACCGGTTGGGCGAATAACTTGTTCAACAAATTCGCCGCCGCTCTTCTCTAATTCGTACTTGCCTGGAGTTGCAGAGAGATAGACCGTCTGCCCTTTGCGCTCCAAGAATTCATCAAAGCGAAGTGGCCGGTTATCCATAGCGCTCGGCAGGCGGAATCCATGTTCTACCAAGGTCCGTTTACGCGATGCATCTCCTTCGAACATTGCCCCGATTTGCGGCACCGTCACGTGAGATTCATCGATAACGGTCAAGAAATCTTCCGGGAAATAATCCAACAAACAGTTACCGGCCGAGCCAGCGTCACGTCCGTCGATGTGACGGGAATAGTTTTCAATGCCTGAGCAGAAACCAAGTTGGCGCATCATCTCGATATCAAAGGTGGTGCGCATGCGGATGCGCTGTGCCTCGAGCAATTTATTTTGTCGTTCAAATTCCGCGACGCGAACTTCCATCTCTTCCTCAATCTGAGAAATCGCGCGCTTCATGGTCTCTGGTCCAGCGGCGTAGTGGCTAGCCGGGAAGATATACATCTCAGTTTCGTTGCGGACGATTTCGCCCGTGAGTGGATGCAAGGTCATGATGTTTTCGATTTCATCGCCAAACATCTCGATCCGAAGCGCGAGCTCTTCATACATCGGAATGATCTCGATGGTATCGCCGCGCACCCGGAAGGTGCCGCGCTCAAAGGCCACATCGTTGCGACGGTATTGAATATCGACGAACCTGCGCAACAGTGCGTTCCGCTCAATCGTGTCTCCCACCTTGAGCTTGATCATTCGATCAACGTATTCCTGCGGCGTGCCCAAGCCGTAAATGCACGAGACGGTTGAGACGACAATGACATCGCGTCTAGTAAGCAACGAGTTGGTGGCGGAGTGTCGCAAACGCTCTACCTCGGCGTTCACGGAACTGTCCTTCTCGATGAAAGTATCAGTCTGCGGAACATAGGCCTCAGGTTGGTAGTAGTCGTAATACGAGACAAAATATTCCACCGCGTTATTGGGCAACAACTCTCGGAATTCGTTGGCAAGCTGTGCTGCCAAGGTCTTGTTATGCACCAAAACAAGCGTCGGGCGTTGAACTTGTTCAATCAGCCATGCAGTCGTTGCAGACTTTCCTGTGCCGGTAGCGCCCAGAAGGACCACGTCCTGCTCGCCTCGCGCCAACCGTTCGGTCAACTCTTTTATCGCTGCTGGCTGATCGCCCGCGGGTTTGTAGTCACTGATGACCTGAAACGGATTGACCTTGCGCTCAACCTCGGTGACCGCTCTCATGCGAGTTCCTTGGCTAGACTCTGCAATTTTTCAAAAACGCTCTCGACTTGGTGCAATAGGTGGTCCAGGTCTCCATCATTGGTGATGACAAATTGCGCGGCTGCTTCGCGCACTGCATCATCGACTTGTGAATCCAGCACGCGCGCAACCTGGAAATCCTTCATGCCACGAGCTCGAAGCCGCTCCCGCCGAAGCTCAATCGGAGCTGAAACGGTGATGACACGATGGAAACGACCGCTCCCCTTGGTCTCCACCAACAGCGGTATCTGATTGATAAGTACTGCACCCGGAGCGGCCGCATGAACCATGTGATCCCATGCCTCACGTACCACGGGATGGATGATTGACTCTAAATCTTTTCTAGCAATCGGGTCTGAGAAAACTAGTTCGCCCAGTGCCGATCGACTGATGTCACCGTTCTGCAAAATGCCATCACCGAATCGCGCAACGACGGTATCGAAGCCTTCGGTTCCTCGGGCAATCGCATCACGTGAGAGTTGATCGGAGTCCACCACCAGTGCTCCGAGCTCCGCGAAATATTCGCCAGCCGCAGATTTGCCCGAACCAATTCCACCCGTGAGGGCAACGGTAAGCGCTTTATCTGACACCTGACCACCCTATCGAAAGAAAAGGAAAAGGACCCCGTCACTCTCGTGACGAAGCCCTTAACTCTCGGTTGGGAAGTATTACTCGGCTGGTGTCTCTGAAGTGATGACAGCAGGAGCATCGGCTGCTGCAGCATCCGCTGCCTTCGCCTCTTCCTTTTGCTTGCGGTGAGCCAAGAAGCGAGCTTGAGCTTCAGCGTATTGACGCTCCCACTCTTCGCGTTGAGCTTCGAAGCCAGGACGCCATTCTTGTGAATCAGCGTCAAAACCTTCGGGGTAAATGAAGTTGCCTTCAGCATCGTAACGAGCAGGCATTCCGTATTGAGTTGGGTCGAATGCTTCGATCTCAACTTCGTGGCCTTCGTTAGCTTGCTTCAGCGACAAGGAGATGCGACGGCGCTCGAGATCGATATCGATGATCTTGACGAACAACTCATCGCCGACCTGAACAACCTGCTCTGGAATCTCAACATGGCGCTCAGCGAGCTCAGAGATGTGAACCAAACCTTCGATGCCCTCAAAGACGCGAATGAATGCGCCGAATGGGACGAGCTTGGTGACTTCACCAGGAACAACTTGGTTGATCGCATGTGTGCGAGCAAATGCTTGCCATGGATCCTCTTGAGTCGCCTTAAGTGAAAGCGAGACGCGCTCGCGCTCGAAATCGACTTCGAGAACTTCAACGGTCACTTCATCGCCAACTTCAACGACTTCACTTGGATGATCAATGTGCTTCCAAGAAAGCTCAGACACGTGGACCAAACCATCAACGCCACCAAGGTCAACGAATGCACCGAAGTTAACGATAGATGAGACGACACCGGTACGAACCTGGCCCTTTTGGAGCTGGTTCAAGAATGTGGTGCGTGACTCTGATTGAGTCTGCTCGAGGTATGCACGGCGTGAAAGAACGACGTTGTTGCGGTTCTTATCGAGCTCGATGATGCGAGCCTCAACCTGCTTGCCGATATATGGGGTCAAATCGCGAACGCGACGCATTTCCACCAACGATGCTGGCAAGAAGCCGCGCAGACCGATATCAACGATCAAGCCGCCCTTAACAACTTCAATAACGGTACCGACGACAACTTCGTCGCGCTCCTTCTTGCCCTCAATCTCGCCCCAGGCACGCTCGTACTGAGCACGCTTCTTGGAGAGGATTAAGCGACCTTCTTTATCTTCCTTCTGAAGAACAAGAGCTTCAATGCGATCTCCGACAGAGACCAATTCTGATGGTTCGACATCGTGGCGAATCGAAAGTTCGCGAGAAGGGATTACACCCTCTGTCTTGTAGCCGATATCGAGGAGAACTTCCTCACGATCAACTTGAACAACGGTTCCGACAACAAGGTCGCCATCGTTGAAATTTTTAATTGTGCCTTCAATTGCGGCAAGAAAATCTGCGGCTGAGCCGATGTCGTTAACTGCGATTTGTGAGGGGGTCAAGGTTCTCCAGGTGGACAGAAGTAGTAGGGATAGGACGGTTACAGCTTTCTCATGCAGGCGAGCCTGTACAAGAGGGGTAAGCGTAACTAGCCCCTGCGCTAGGGTCAAAATGGTCGAAAATCCCGCCCGATAAGATGGTGCCTATGCGGCTATATCTTCAGATTCTTCGATATCGCCCTGCTCAATTGCTCCTTCTGGGCAGCGCCCCCGCCCGACTCTCCTACGCGATGATCAGTCTTGGCATCTATTTCAAGGTGTATCACGCAACCGGCTCCATCTCGGTCGCAGGATTGGCATCAGGGGTAAACGGATTAGCCGGCGCATTTACCGCTGGAATTCGCGCATCGTTAATCGACAGATTCGGTCTAGTTAAACCATTGGCGATACTTGTTCCTGCCTACGGCGTAATGATCGTTCTCTTTAACTATTCGCACGGTCAATCGTTGCTACTCGTAGCCTCGTTTCTGCTCGGATTGTCCGCTCCCCCAATTAATCTTTCGGTGCGACCAATGTGGAAAACCACCGTCCCAGAAGAATGGTTGCGCGCAACTTTCGCCGTCGACACCGCCGTCATGGGCATCACCGCGGTCTTGGGTCCAGTACTGGCGACCACGTTGGCACTTTCACGTCGCCCCAACGATTCGCTCAATCTCTGTGCCGCTTCGATGATTGTCGGCGGCTTAGCCTTGCTCGTACAAAAATCTGTTCGGACATGGCGGCCGGAAGGAAAAGTTGGCGGCGCTATTCCGCTGTGGCGAACTCCCGCGATTCGACTCTTAATGCTCGAAGGAGCCTTCATCGGATTGGGCATGGGCTCTTTTGATATTGGACTACCTGCAATCACGACACTGCACCATGTAGCCGCTCGTGCCGGATATTTATTTAGTGTTCTCGCCCTCTGCAGCATTGCCGGCAGCTTGCTTGCAGGTATCGCAGCTCGTCGACTACCGCCACTCAAAGTATTTCGGCGCGTCTACTTGGCTTGGATGCTGCTCAGTATTCCGATGATTTTTCTTTCACCGAATTGGCTGATGTTCGTCGTCGTCGGTGGACTGGGTTTTTGCGGTGGAGCACAGCACGTCTTCTATCTAGAGATCATGGAAGCGGTTCGTCCAGTCGGTGCTGCAGCAGGTGCACTTGGATTGCTCTGGACTATTGAAGGTTCGATGAGCGCTGCTGGAACATCACTTGGTGGATATTTGGCACAACATTTCGGTCCACACTGGTGCTTTGGCGTTGATGTGGTCTGCGTTTTTGTGGGTTTTTGGATTATCGCGCGCGACAAAGTCAGGTTAAGCGCAGCGAATATTGTTCCGAGCTCCCGCGTAGAGCTAGGCGCAATAAGCGAAGCCGGGGCCAACGACCTCTAGTATCGCACTCGCTAAATTAGTGAGCTGCTAAGTCCCAGGAAGTACCGATTCCAATATTCACATCCAGTGGAACTGATAAATCCGCGGCCGAACCCATCTCGCGTCGAACGATGGTCGTTAGTGTCTGCTCTTCGCCGTCTGCCAATTCGAAAATCAATTCGTCATGAACCTGCAAGAGCAATCGAGATTTCAAACCTTCACTGGCCAGCGATCGCGCCACGCCCAACATGGCGACCTTGATGATGTCCGCAGCTGAGCCTTGGATAGGCGCATTGAGCGCCATCCGCTCCGCCATCTCGCGCCGCTGTCGATTCTCATGAGTGAGATCGGGAAGATAGCGACGCCGTCCCATGATGGTCTCGGTATATCCCTTGGAAGTTGCTTCAACCACCACGCTCTTCAAGTAATCACGAATTCCACCAAAGCGCTCAAAGTATGTACCCATCAGCACCGATGCCTCGGTTGGCGACAAATCGAGCTGTTGCGCTAAACCATAAGCGGATAAACCGTAAGCCAATCCATAGGACATCGCCTTGATTTGCCGACGCATCTCCGGATCTACCTCGGTTGGTTTGACTCCAAAAACTAACGACGCAACAGTCGAGTGCAAATCTTCGCCGCTTTTGAAAGCGTCAATCAGGGCGGCATCTTTAGAAAGGTGCGCCATGATGCGCATTTCAATCTGGCTGTAATCAGCCGTCAAAAGTGCAACATAAGGCTTTTCCGATATGAAGCAATCGCGAATCCGTCGGCCCTCCTCGGTGCGGACAGGAATATTTTGCAAGTTTGGGTTTGTGGAAGAAAGGCGCCCGGTTGCAGTGACGGTCTGTTGAAAATTTGTATGGATGCGACCATCGGTTGCTACCGCAGCCCGCAAGCCATCGATCGTGGTGAGTAACTTGCTTGTTTCGCGGATGCGTAGCAAGTGCTGGAGCAAAGGGTGGGCAGTCTTGGCAAAGAGTGTCTCTAGGCTCTCTGCGTCGGTGGTGTACCCAGTCTTAATCTTCTTTGTTTTCGGCAAGCCAAGCTCGTCAAAGAGCACAACCTGGAGCTGCTTGGGCGAGCCAACATTAAACTCATGCCCGGCTTCTTTATGGGCACCCGCGGTTTCACGCGCGACCTCGTCCGCAAAGAATTGGGCCTGCGCAGCGAGCTTCGCATCGTCAACCGCAATGCCTAATATCTCTATCTTCGCCAATTCCAGCGTCACGGGAATTTCGAGCTTGATCAGGAGATCATGCATATCGCGGTTCTGGAGCTCAAGCTCCAGAACCTCCACTAAGAGATATAAGGTCTGTGCTTGGCTGGCGTCGAACGAAGCAAAAAGCTCCTCTTCCTGCTCAGCGTTTATTTGTCCAAGAAAGCGTTCGGCCAAATCGGATAGTTCAATATTTCTCGCGCCTGGATTAACCAGATATGCGGCAAGTTCGGTATCGAAGACGATTCCTGCTACGTCGAGCGAATGAAGAATCTCCTTTGCACCATGCACATACTTAGCAAGTCCCGGATCGATCACCCATGGGCCAATCTCGGAGCTGCGCACGACCAGTACTTCGCTCTCCGAAAGCGCGACGGCATATTCCTTGAGGCGACCATCTTCAATATCGGGCACAAAAGCAATCGGTGACTTGTAGTTCGATAATCGCTTTGTCAGTTCCTCCGAAGTAACTTCAACAATCTTTGCCTCGGCCCGCTCGGCGCGGGGTGCGGTTTCGAGCTCTTGAATCGGAGCTTCGCTTCCGCTGCGACCGCCAAGAGCAGCTACGCGATCCTTAAGCGCTTTGATTTCCAACTTATCGAGCAGGGCGTTGATGGTGCCGAGTTCAATACCTTCCCAGAATAAATCTTCGACAGTGGCGTCAATATCCATATTGGATTGCAAGCGCGTGAGCTCTTGGTTCAGTCGTACGCCATCCACATGCGCACGCAGCGAGTCTCCGACCTTGCCCTTAATCTCTGAAACATGCTCGAGCAGATTGTCGAGGTTGCCGTATTCCACGATCCACTTTGCCGCGGTCTTCTCCCCCACGCCAGGAATGGATGGCAGGTTATCGCTCGGGTCGCCACGAAGCGCCGCAAAATCCGGATATTGCTTCGGCGTTAACCCGTACTTCTCCTCCACCGCGGCGGGTGTCATGCGGGCAAGGTTGGCCACACCCATCTTGGGATAAAGCACGGTCGTCACGTCATTTACTAATTGGAACGAATCTCTATCGCCCGAACAAATCACTGTTTCAAAACCGACCGCTTCTGAGCGCTTCGCAAATGTTGCGATGATGTCATCAGCCTCGAAGCCTTCGATCGCAAAGTGTCGAATCCCCATGGCGTGCACCAGCTCGAAGAGGTAGCTCATCTGCGAGCGGAATTCGTCAGGCGTTGCCGAGCGATTGGCTTTGTATTCTGGGAATTTTTCGCTTCGAAATGTCTTACGAGAGACGTCGAAAGCTGCAGCTATGTGGGTTGGCTTCTCGTCACGGATGAGATTGACCAGCATTGAAGCAAAGCCATAAATCGCATTGGTTGGTTGGCCGTCGGATGTTGCGAAGTTCTCGACCGGCAGGGCATAGAAGGCGCGATAGGCCAATGAGTGCCCATCGATCAAGAGCAGCTTTCCCGTTTTGCCCGTTTTTGCCATGTCCGCGATTCTAGTTGGGCCCATCACCATAGTCGGGAGATAAACTGCCGTTATGTCCAACGAAATCAATTACCTTGAAATTATCCGCGAGCGCGGCAGCGGCGCACTCGATAAGAAAATGGGAATCGAAATCATCGAGGCTTCACCGCAGCGCCTGGTCGGCACGATGCCGGTAGAAGGAAATACCCAACCAGTGGGATTACTGCATGGTGGGGCAAATGTTGTGTTGGCTGAAAGCTTGGGCTCAATCGGCACACAGCTTCATGCTGGTCCGAACCGTCGAATTGTTGGCGTAGATATCAACGCAACACATCACAAGTCAGCCACCAGTGGGATAGTTACGGGAGTTGCGACTGCAATTAGTTTAGGAAAAACGCTCTGTTGTTACGAGATTGAGATTACCAACGATAAGGGCGAGCGGACATGCTCGGCGAGAATTACTTGCTTGATCCTCGCCGAACGTCCCTAATTATTTTCTCAGATATTTTATTTATTAATTAGTGATGACCCTGGTCTGCACCGGTACCAAGGTAAGCGGCACGGACAGCTGGGTCATTCAGTAGGTCAGAAGCCTTTGCTTCCTTCACTACATTACCGGTCTCCAAAATGTAAGCACGATGCGCCCGCTGCAACGCTTGTTGCGCGTTCTGCTCGACCAACAAGATGGTTGTGCCAGTCTTGTTAATTTCGGTGATGATATTGAAGATATTTTGAATCATCATCGGCGCAAGACCCATTGAAGGCTCATCCAGAAGAAGGACTTTAGGGCGGGCCATCAAGGCGCGACCAATGGCCAGCATCTGCTGCTCACCGCCGGACAAAGTTCCACCAGCTTGCTTAACACGCTCTTTTAAACGTGGGAACAAATGGAAGACGCGCTCGAGATCTTCGTTCATCTCGGCATCGCGATTCTTACGGAAGTACTTTCCGATCTCCAAATTCTCCATCACGGTCATACCCGGGAAAATTCCGCGACCTTCAGGGACCTGGGAGATACCAAGCTCAACGCGTTCGTGCGCAGGAAGATTAGTGATGTCCTGGCCATCGAAAACGATTGATCCGGTGCTGACCTTGCGAAGGCCGGAAACGGTCTTTAGCGTGGTTGTCTTACCAGCACCGTTGGCGCCGATAAGCGTGACGATTTCGCCTTGATTAACGGTGACCGTGATTCCCTTGATGGCCTCGATCTTGCCGTAGTAAACGTGGA
>CAJAEK010000131.1 GCA_903938735.1 uncultured Actinomycetes bacterium
CTCATTTACTTGGTCGATGGCTTGCCTGGAACTACTCACACCGGAAGAAGTCACTCGTTCGGACATCCTCCGCTCACTACTTCGAGCAGATTAGATCTCGACGCCGATGTATTTGGTTTCGAGGAACTCGTGGATTCCTGCAAAGCCACCCTCGCGACCAAGACCCGATTGCTTCACGCCACCGAATGGTGCGGCTGGATCTGAAATAACTCCGCGATTAATCGCGACCATTCCAGCTTCAAGCGCTTCGGCGGTGCGAATAGCGCGCTTCAAATCAGATGAATAGATGTAGCTAATCAAGCCATATTCAGTGTCATTCGCCAAGGCGATCGCTTCTTCATCGGTATCGAAAGTGACGATCGGCGCGACTGGTCCGAAGACTTCCTGCGCGAGAATCGGATTCTTCTTATCTACCGTGATGACGGTCGCTGGATAGAAAGCACCTTCGCCAGCCGGAGTTGTTGCTCCGACGTGAACCTTTGCGCCGGCTGCAACCGCAGCATCAACTAGCTCGGCAATCTTGTTGCGTTCCTTCATAGAAACGCTCGCACCCAGCTGTGCGCCTTCGGTCAATCCATCGGCGACCTTAAGAGCACCCATCGCAGCAGCAAGCTTTGTGGTGAATTCATCCGCAACCTTCTTGGCCACGATGAAACGGTTGGCCGCAGTGCATGCAGCCCCTCCGTTACGCATCTTGGCGATCATTGCGCCAGCAACAGCCTCGTCGATATTCGCGTCATCAAGGACGACGAACGGCGCGTTGCCGCCCAACTCCATCGAAGTGCGCAACACCAAATCAGCAGATTGCTTGATCAGCATTCGACCGACTTCGGTTGAACCAGTAAATGAAAGATTGCGAACCCGTGGATCGTGCATCAACTTGTTGATCATCGGACCGGTCTCGGTCGGCATAATGAAATTGACGACGCCCTTCGGCACACCAACGCGGTGCAGGATGTCGATGATCCATAAAGCGGTCAGCGGAGTCTCGCCCGCTGCCTTCAAGATCATTGTGCAACCAGCAGCAATCGCTGGTCCAATCTTTCGCGTCGCCATGGCCGCCGGGAAATTCCATGGCGTAATAAGTAAGGAAACACCGATTGGTTGATGGGTAACCAGAATGCGCTTGTCGCCCGATGGTGAATGGCGGAAATCGCCAGGGGTGCGGACTGCTTCTTCGGCAAACCAGCGGAAGAACTCGGCGGCATAAGCAACCTCGCCCTTGGCATCCGACAAGACTTTGCCGTTCTCCATCGAAATCAATCGAGCGATGTGATCGCTTTCGGCGGTCATAATTTCAAATGCCTTGCGCAACATCTCGGAACGAACGCGAGGTGAGGTCTTCGACCATGATGGGAAGGCGGCATGGGCAGCGGCTACGGCCGCTTCGCACTCTGCTTCGCCTGCGGTTTGAATCTCCGCGATAACTGCACCGGTACTGGGGTTATGAACGGCCAAAGTGCCATTGCCTTTAACCCACTCGCCATTGATATAGAGGTCGGTTTTCATCTCCATAAAGTAAGCATACGCTCATACCCCTGAGTAAAATTAGCC
>CAJAEK010000132.1 GCA_903938735.1 uncultured Actinomycetes bacterium
GAGCACATCAGGCATCTGCTCCGCGTTGATGAGAACGGCGCGCGCTTTCGAACCTTCAGACGGTCCGACAATTCCGCGGCTCTCCATCAAGTCCATCAAGCGACCAGCTTTAGCAAAACCAACCCGAAGTTTGCGTTGCAACATCGATGTCGAACCAAATTGCGTGGAGACAACAAGTTGAACTGCTTGCAACAAGAGATCCATATCATCGCCAATATCATCTTCAATCACATTTGCTTTTACAGGCGCATTGAGATCAAGTCGATAGACCGGTTGCAACTGGGCCTTTGCAAAGTTAACGATTGCCTCTGTTTCACGTTCGGAGACATAGGCGCCTTGAATACGAAGTGGCTTACTTGCACCCATAGGCAAGAAGAGGCCATCACCTTGGCCGACTAACTTCTCTGCACCCGGGGTATCCAAAATAACTCGAGAATCGGCAAGGCTGGAGGTTGCGAAGGAAAGTCGTGATGGCACATTTGCCTTGATCAAACCAGTGACGATATCAACGCTCGGGCGCTGGGTTGCGATAACTAAGTGGATACCCGCAGCACGCGCTAATTGAGTAATACGGACGATGCTCTCCTCCACTTCGCGAGCTGCAACCATCATCAAGTCCGCTAATTCATCGATGATGACGAGTAGATAAGGGTAGGGCTCAAGGACGCGTTCGCTGCCAGCAGGTGGGGTGATCTTTCCAGCGCGCACTGCCTTATTGAAATCATCGATATGGCGGAAACCAAAGTGCGAGAGATCGTCATAACGCATATCCATTTCGCGCACGACCCAAGCCAAAACATCGGCTGCCTTCTTGGGGTTGGTGATGATCGGCGCAATGAGGTGCGGAATACCTTCGTATGATGTGAGCTCCACGCGCTTTGGATCGATCATGACCAGACGAACATCATCAGGAGTTGCGCGCATCAAGATCGAAACCACTAACGAGTTGATCATCGATGACTTACCAGCGCCAGTTGCGCCAGCGACGAGTAAGTGCGGCATCTTGGCGAGGTTGGCACAAATGAATGCGCCCTCAACATCTTTGCCCAGCGCAATCACCATCGGGTGTACATCGGAGCTAGCAACGGTGGATCGTAAGACATCGCCCAGAGCCACAATCTCGCGGTCGGTATTAGGAATTTCGATTCCCACAGCAGACTTTCCTGGAATCGGCGAAAGAATCCGGACATCGCTACTGGCGACGGCATATGAAATGTTCTTGGAGAGTGCGGTAATTGCTTCGACCTTAACGCCGCCAGCGAGTTCGACTTCGTAACGCGTCACGGTTGGGCCGCGCATAAAACCGGTCACTCGTGCATTGACACCAAATTCCTCGAATACTTGGGTCAACGCAATCACAACTGTGTCGTTCGCTTTCGACTTTGCTTTGCTTGCTGGGCCAGCTTTGAGTAGATCCATAGAAGGCAAGACGTATGGGTGGGACTCGTCGATTAAGCGCTGATGAGTAGTCGGTGCAGAAACCGACGTCACCTTGGGTTCTGCTGGGGCCTTAGCGACCGGCAACTCCACTGTGAATTCCTCATCGAAGCTCTCTTCGTCGAGCTCCTCTGGTTCCTCATCTTCGTCTGGCGTGAATTCCTGAACGAGTGGCGATTCAAAAGGAGGCGTATCTGAAATTTCAAAGTCATCGTCGGCTTCAGCGCGATTAGCGCGAACTGCGGCAGCCTGACCTCTACCCCAATGGAAGATCCACTTCACACCCGCAACAACGCGACTGAATGGCGTAGCCGTAACTACCAGCAATCCAAAGAAAAAGAGGAGCAGCAGAATCGGAATCGCCAAGATGTTGGTGACCAGTGCGACCAAAGGCGTCGCGACGCCATAGCCAATCCAACCTCCACCGTGTCGAATCGCTGTCTGACCAGTACCAATGGAGCCATTAAAGATGTGAACTAAACCAGTACTTGTGAGCACCAAGACAATGGTGCCGATGGTGATGCGACCGGTCGCGCGGCTCTCGTCCGGAGTTCTAAAAAGGCGGAACGCAAAATAGAAAAAGATAATGGGCGCGAGAAAACCGAGGCGTCCGACCAGGCCGTAATCCGCGGCATAGACCGCGCGGCCGAGAAAATTATGCAGACTGAACCAGGCGCCTGCTGCTGCAATCAATCCAACGATCAGAACAAGAAAGGCGAAGCCATCGCGTTGATGTTCGGCTTCGAGTTCGACCGCGCCACGAAAGACAAAGCGAATCGAGCTGCCAATTGCCTTGGCGAATCCCCGCCAGATGGCAGAGAGCACGCGGCCGAGCACTGCGACACCAGAGCTTTTTTTCTGGCGCGAGGAAGCGCGTTTTTTCTTTGTGGCCATGATGTGCAAGCCTAAAGAGTTTTTATCTGAGCGCCTGAGAGGCGCGCCGTTAGACCTCGACTACGACCGGAACGATCATCGGTTTGCGACGATGCTCCTCGCCTACCCAGCTGCCAACAGTTTTACGTACTACTTGTTGGAGTTGGTGCGTGCCATTGATTCCATTCGCGACAGCATGCGCCATCGCTTTTTCAATCATGCCCTTAACTTCGTTAAAGAGACCTTCATCTTCGGTGAAACCACGAGCATGGATATCTGGTCCGGCCACAATCTTTCCGCTCTGCGAATCGATAACCACAATCACGGAGATGAAGCCTTCTTCGCCGAGAATGCGACGATCCTTGAGCGAGCTCTCGGTGATCTCGCCAATGCTCTGGCCATCAACATAGACAAAGCCAACGGGTACTGCGCCAGCAACATCGGCATATCCGTTTGCCATATCAATCACGATGCCGTTGTCGACAACGATGGTGTTGTTCCGTGGAACACCAGTCTTGATTGCTAACTCGGCGTTAGCCCGCAAGTGGCGCCATTCGCCGTGAATCGGCATCACGTTCTTTGGCTTCACAATGTTGTAGCAATACAACAGCTCGCCGGCAGCTGCGTGACCAGAGACGTGAACCATCGCATTGCCCTTATGGACAACATTTGCGCCGAAGCGAGTGAGCTCGTTAATGACGCGGAAAACTGGGTTTTCATTACCGGGAATCAGCGATGAGGCCAAGATAACGGTGTCGCCCTTGCCCACCTGAATCTGGTGGTCGCCATTAGCCATGCGCGAGAGTGCTGCCAACGGTTCACCTTGTGATCCGGTACAAATGAGAACAACTTTGTCGCCGAAGTTATCGATGTTCTTTGCATCAATGATCAAACCGTCGGGAACGGTGAGGTATCCCAAATCTTGCGCGAGCTTCATGTTGCGCACCATGCTGCGACCAACCAGCGCGACCTTGCGGCCATGAGCAGCAGCGACATCCATTACTTGCTGAACGCGGTGAACGTGCGAAGCGAACGAAGCGACAATTACCCGTCGTTCGGTGCCGCGAATAACGCGATCCAAAGCGTTGGTGATATCCCGCTCCGATGTGGTGAAGCCAGGAACATCGGCGTTGGTCGAATCGACCATAAACAAGTCGACGCCCTCGGCGCCTAAACGAGCAAAGGTAGGTAAATCGGTGACGCGACCATCTAATGGCAATTGATCCATCTTGAAGTCACCGGTAGCAAGCACAACACCAGCTGGTGTCTTGATAGCAATCGCAAGCGCATCTGGAATCGAGTGGTTGACCGCGATGAATTCAAGGTTGAATGGCCCAAAGGATTGCTCCATTCCGGCTTTCACTTCAATTTGTGGCGCGGTGATGCGACGTTCTTTTAGCTTTGCATCAGTAAATGCAAGCGTTAGCTTTGAGCCAACAATCGGAATATCGGAGCGCTCTTTCAGAAGGTACGGAACCGCACCGATATGGTCTTCGTGACCGTGCGTCAGCACTACCGCAACGATGTCATTCAAGCGTTCACGGATATATGAGAAGTCCGGCAAAATCAGATCGATACCGGGCTGGCTCTCTTCTGGGAAGAGAACGCCGCAGTCAACAATTAATAACTTTCCTTCGTATTCAAAGACGGTCATGTTGCGACCGATTTCACCGAGGCCACCAAGGGCGACGATACGAAGAGTTTTAGCTTCTAGTTTTGGAGGGTATGGCAGTTCTGGATGGGGGTGATTCATTAGTTAAGTGTTACTCCGCCTTGTCGTAGGTCCTCCCGCAATTGCGCAATCTGCGCTTCGGTGGCATCGACAAGTGGCAATCGTGTAAATCCGCCAGGCAAGCCCATGAGATTGAGCGCGGCCTTAGTCAATATCGCACCTTGAGTGCGGAAGGTTCCGGTGTATACCGGCAATAATTTTTGGTGAATTTCGAGCGCGCGAGCTGCATTGCCTGCAAACCAGACATCCAACATCTCGCGTAGATCATTTCCAACAGTGTGTCCGCAGACCGAAACAAATCCGACTGCACCAACAGAGAGCAAAGGTAAATTCAAAATATCATCACCGGAGTAGACCGGAATACCGCATCGCTTAATAACCCATGATGTCGCAGCAACATTTCCCTTGGCGTCCTTCAGAGCAACGATATTGGGAATCTCGAAGAGCTCGATGATGCTGTCGCTCTCTAACTCCACACCGGTTCGACCAGGAATGTCATACATCATCACCGGCAAATCAGTTGCGCCAGCGACCGCGCGGAAGTGCGCCTTGATGCCGGCTTGTGGTGGCTTGTTGTAATACGGAGTAACAATCAAGACGCCATCAGCGCCAGCCTTTTCAGCGCGCTTGGCTTGATCGATAGAGAAAGAAGTTTCGTTATCACCAGCACCAGCAAGAATCTTGACGGAGTTACCCACAGCGGCCTTAACAACACGAATGATTTCGTCTTTTTCTTCCGGCTTGGTGGTCGGAGCTTCACCGGTGGTTCCGTTTACAACGATGCCATCGTGGCCATTCGCAGCTAAATGCTTGGCGATGGTTTCGACGCCAGCCCAGTCGACGCTTAGATCCTTATTGAAAGGCGTGACCATTGCGGTCAGCATGCGTCCAAATGGGGCCGGGGTGCTCATGAGTGAAGGTTATCTGAAAGTCCGCGGCAGCGGTAGAAAGCCGACGTTACGGCGCGACGCGACCCGATTTTTGGAATGCGCCGTAGGTAATCGGCATCAATTTCGCGAAATGCTCTTCCATTTTCTCGGCGACCATTTCGATTTCCCGTTGTGGATAACTGGGGAAATGTGAGCCTTCTCGTGCAGTCCGCAGCGAAAGGAAGTTCATCAGTGCGCGGGCATTCATGGTGACATACATGGATGAGTACAAGGTCACGGGCAATACTGCTCGCGCAACTTCGCGCGCAACGCCCGCATCTAACATCTTTGTGTATGCCGCATATGCCTGGGTACACGAATCTTTAATCGCATCAACGGCGAGCTGATGCTGCTCTTTGCTGCCTTCTACGAATGAATAAGAACCGGGCTTTCCGATCTGAACGAGCTTGCGATCTGCGCCAGGAACGTAGAAGACCGGACGCAATTCACGGTAACGACCGCTCTCTTCATTGTATGAAGCGATCCGGTGGCGCATAAATTCACGGAATACAAAGATTGGTGCTGAAACGAAAAACGTCATTGAGGTGTGCTCGAATGGTGAACCATGACGCTCGCGGGCCAGATAATTAATCAAGCCTTCTGCACGAGATGCATCTGAACCCACGGCATCCAACGATTGCTCTCCCGCGGTCGATACACGAGCCGCCCAGATAACATCCGAATCGCTTGCGCTCGACTTAACGAGCTCAACGGTCATCTCTGACCGGAACTCGATCGGGTAGTGCTCTGCAGGGGCGTCTTGGGTTTGGGCTTCGCTCATGAGACCGACCCTATAGATATCTCGCCTTTCGGACGGGGATTACGGCACACTATCGGCGTGTCAGTGAAGCGCGATTCCTTCTCCGTCTCCATCACGGTTGGGGCGTACGGGGTGGCCTTTGGGGCCGCCGCGATTGCCGATCACTTCACCATCCTGCAGGCCTGCCTCTTATCTCTGCTTCTTTATTCGGGCGCATCACAATTCGCGGTCGTCGGTGTTATCGGCGCTGGCGGTGGTGCAATCAACGCGATTGCAACATCGACTTTGCTTGGTACTCGCAATGCTCTCTATGGCATGCGAATGGCGCCCATCCTTAAAGTCCGTGGATTCAAACGTGCGGTTGCGGCACAAATAACCATTGATGAATCAACTGGCGTCGCGCTTGCACAATCAAATGAAACCGATGCCAGAACTGGATTTTGGCATACGGGTATTGGTGTTTTTATATTTTGGAATGCCTTCACAGTGCTTGGCGCGGTCGGCGCGA
>CAJAEK010000133.1 GCA_903938735.1 uncultured Actinomycetes bacterium
CTTTTTTACAGCCTTCTTGGTTGTTGTCTTCTTGGTCGTCATTGTTCCTGTTGAAGCGCCTTCGCTCTTCTGAGTGCCTGAAGACTCTGACATTTCGTGTGTTGCAGTACCTTCGCCACCAGCGGACTTAGCTGAGGTTCCGATGGTCTTCTTTGTCTTGGTGGTGGTTGAAGCGAATGCGGTGCTTGAACCAGCAATAAGGAGCGCAGCTACAGCGGCTGCAGAAATAATCTTCTTCATGAGTGGTGCCTTTCGATTATGAGGCAGATTGCTGCCGAGCCTCTATTTTAGCCCAGCAAAGCTGAGAGCTCGCGGTGAAAAGCTAGAATTCATCATGCGAATTCGCTCTGCGACACCGACCGATACCGATGTAATTCTCGAGCTGATCTTGGAGCTCGCGATTTATGAAAAAGCACGACAGGAAGTCGTTGCAACAAAGGAGCTAATAGCCGAGAGCTTCTTCAGCTCGACGCCAACAGCCTTCTGCGAAATAGTTGAAGACGATGATGGTGATGCCGCCGGGTTTGCAGTTTGGTTTCTTAACTATTCGACCTGGCAAGGAAAGCCTGGTCTTTATTTGGAAGATTTGTTTATCCGACCCGAGCATCGCAAAAAGGGTCACGGCAAGGCGCTATTGAAGCATCTTGCCAAGAAGTGCATCGATAACGACTATGGCAGGTTCCAATGGTGGGTACTAGATTGGAATAAACCGTCAATAGATTTCTACGAAAGTCTGGGCGCGGTTGCCATGGATGAGTGGACCGTAATGCGCGTCAGTGGTGACGCGCTCAAACGGTTAGCGGAGTAGCTTTACTTAATCGCCCAACGGACGTTGACGGTGACGGTCACATCTTGTTGTCCAAGGTCTACGGTGGTTGCGCCGGAATCAGCCTTCGCCATCGCCATAACAACAGGGGTAGGGAAAGAAGCGTTAGATTCTTCAAGGTATGTCACAGAACTCAGTGTCACACCAAGAAGCTTGGCATAAGAAAGCGCCTTGGCTCGTGCGTTCTTCACCGCATTTGATCGGGCGGATTCAGTGGAAGAACTGGGATTCAAGATAAATGGCGAGACTGCATCCACTGTCATGTTGTTACCGCCGGCGGCAACCACTGCATCAACTACGGCGCCCGCGGTTGATGCCTTGGTCACAATTGCTTCAAACGATTGCGTTGCCTTATAACCAACCAGCACGCTGCCGGTATCGGTGTAGTTGTACTGCGGATAGTTATTCAATGCGCGGGTCGAGAGATTGGCGGTGGCAATTCCCTGCGCTAAGAAAGCGGCGCGAACTCTTGCGGACACAGGGATTAATTGGCTCTGCGCCGATGTTGATGATGAAGCAAGAATCGATGTTGTTACATCGATGCGGACTGCATCTGGAGTGACGTGAACTGTGCCAGTCCCCGCAACGGTCACATAGCGGTCAGCGGCTTGCGCCACACCTGTAGAAAGAACTAAACCAAGAACTGCCAATGAGATGACTACACGTGTGCGTTTCATGAGTGCATGGTAGCTCGTGAGGCTGGATTTCTACTGAGAGGTTTCGAAGTACGCTGAGTAAACTACCCATATGCCACGTATCGCTCAGACCAAAAACGGTCATCCACCCAAGGATTGTGTCCGATGTGGTCGTCCTTTTGAGTGGCGCAAAAAGTGGGAGCGCGATTGGGAGAACGTGAAGTTCTGTAGTGATCGTTGTCGCGATGGGAAGTAAATCCAACGAATCCCGGATTCTCTTCGTTCCGTTTGACCATCTTCACCGCACGTACGGGGTACTGCAGCATGCCGCCAAAACGGATGTGATCCTCTTTGTTGAGAGCCAAAGGATGGTCGACCCTGCAAAGTTCCACCCCACGCGACTGCATTTCCTAGTATCCAGCGCACGGCATTTGGCCGAAGAACTGCGCGCCGAGGGATTCACTGTCGACTACGCCAAGGCCGCCACAACATTGGACGGAATCGCCGCAGCCAAGAAGCGGCATGGGATTCAAACAGTCGTGGCCGCTCACCAGTCTTCTTTTCGACTGCAGGCCGCGCTGGAATCAATCGGCGTGCAATGTGTGGAGAACAATTTCTTTTTGACTCCTCGCCCATTATTTAATTCGTGGGCCGAATCCCAGAAGAGTCATTTGATGGAGAATTTCTATCGCAAGCAACGCGTGCGGCTCGGCATATTGATGGTGGGTTCAGAACCGGTGGGTGGTCAGTGGAACTTTGACGCCGAAAATCGTGATCCGTTGCCTAAGGACCACGCTCCTGCAAAATACCTCGAGCACTCGACTGACGCGATTGACGCCGAGGTCGCGGCTGAGCTCGGGATTGAGCCTCCGACCGAATGGGCAACCGACCGAGCCGGCGCACTGAAGGTTCTCAAACACTTTCTCGCAAACCACTTTGAAACATTTGGACGTTTTGAGGATGCGATGAATAGCACTGATTGGGCGGTGCATCACTCGCTTCTCTCGCCTTATCTCAACAATGGCTTGTTGCATGCCAGCGAGGTCATAACTGCGGCGCTTAAGAAGTTCGACACTGGTGCGATTCCGATTGCTTCCTGTGAAGCTTTTATCCGCCAAATTATTGGATGGCGTGAATACATCAACGGAATGTATTGGTATTTGGGTGAGAGCTATAAGGAAGAGAATCAGCTCCAAGCCACTCGTCCATTGCTCCCACTATTCTCAGATTCGTCTAAGACAGAGATGAATTGTGTTCGCTCGATTGTGAGCGATGTGGAGAAGCGATCATGGGTGCACCACATCCCCCGCCTTATGGTGCTTAGCAATCTTGCTTTAATTTCGAGCGTAAACCCCCAGGCCTATCTGGAATGGATGCGCAATCAATTTATTGATGCAAGCGATTGGGTCATGGTTCCCAACGTGATTGGTATGGGTGTTCATGCTGATGGTGGACGCATGATGACTAAGCCATACGCGGCCGGTGGTGCATACATCTCACGCATGAGCGACTACTGCAAAGGCTGTGCGTTCGATCCTAAGAAACGCACCGGCGATAATGCCTGCCCCTTCACTACCTTGTACTGGGATTTCTTAGCAGAGCATCACGAAGAATTCGCGGGCAACCATCGGATGGCCCAGCAATTGGCCGGCCTCAAGCGATTAACTGATCTCCCGCAAACACGTGAACGCGCTAAAGAAGTTCTTGATGGTTTAAGTGCTGGCACTATTTAACCCACCCACAGAGCTACAGATATCAGAGTACGATGAAAATATGACCGAGCGACAAAAGTTCACCGTTCTCAGAGATTACGGCGCATTTGAATTACGTAATTATGAGGCGTGCGTGATTGCAGAAGTTCAGGTTAGTTCGGACTATGCCAGTGCGACATCTAACGCCTTCCAGCCGCTCTTTCGTTATATTTCCAAAGGAAATGAGCGAGCTCAAGGTATTTCGATGACCGCTCCCGTTATTTCTGAAAGCCTCACGGGGGTTAATTCGAATCAATGGAAGGTCGCTTTTGTTATGCCCGCTGGATCCACCATCGGAGATATGCCTAACCCCAATGACACGAGAGTTGAGCTGCGTCCAGTGAGCGAAGAAAAGTGCGTTGCGCTCTCGTTTCGAGGTCGTGCCACGCTGAACACGTGCGGGAAAAAAATTGCCGAGCTACGAGCCGCAGCAGCGAATGTTGAAATATCCCTTTCTTCTGAAACTCGAATTTGCCGGTTTGACCCGCCATTCAAGCCAGGTTTCATGCACTATAACGAGATAGTTATTCCGGTCGCCTAACGGATTCGTCCAAATCGAAGTTTGATGGGAATATGGAGTATGACCAAACGTGAATGGCGATTTCTGAAAGTCTTCACCAACGTCTCGGTGCTCATCTTCATCATGCTGACGGTCGCTTCACAGCTCTACGTCCTGGCAACCGATGGAGTGGTCAAAACTCCCCAAGGACTGACCTTTGTGCAGACAGGGTCCTTCAAAACTCATTATGAAGCGTGGGGGAAGCAGAGCTCGACCCAAATAGTTCTCATTCACGGCGCATTCGAATCTACCTACTATTTCGAACCATTGGCTCACATTCTCAGCCAGAAATATCACGTTGAGGCGTATGACATCAAAGGGTTTGGTTATACCGAGCGAGTAGCTCCATATTCCGTCGCGGCCGATTCGCAACAACTCTTCGATTTTCTAAACGCACGAAAAATAAAACACCCTATTTTGGTGGGCCATTCATTGGGCGCTGGGGTGGTGGCACAATTTCTGCTTGATTACCCCAGGACTGCCGCTGGTTATGTATTCCTTGACGGCGATGGTTTATCCACCCCTCGAGCAGGTTCTAACCTATTCGCCCATCTACCCGACCCTTACATCACCGCTGCCTATCGATTTGTCACCAGCACAGATGTGATTGTTCCGAGTGTTTTTAAATTTACCTGTGGCCCCACGTGCCCCGCGCTCACACACGAACAGCTTGCCAATATCAAGGCGCCATTCCTGCTGCCTGATTCCGAAAAGGCGCTCTTCCAACTTGCTGGTTCTCCTATTGCCGGAGTTTCACTACCCGATTTACTTAAACTGAAGAAGAGCACGATTCCCCGTACAGTGATCTTTGGCGCAGACGATCAAGAATTTGCTCCTGAAACACCGCAGCAAATCGCCGACTACATCGGCGCTCCTGCGCCCACATTAATTCCCGGCGCCGGGCACATCTCGATGTGGGCCCAACCACAACTAGTTGGGCAAGCGTTGCTGAGGTTTATTAAAGGCGCTTGAGCATCTCAGCAGAAAGTGCCCGTTCCTCAAGCTTCGACGAAGTCGAAAGGTCCGCGGCAACGGTCCGCTGATCGACTTCACTTCTATTCTGGCTGAGCTTGTATTTGGCTTCAACTTTGGTAACGGTCATGGTTATCGCAACGATGCCACCGAGTTGCGCTTCAAAATATTCAGAATCTGATTCAGATGCGGACCATGGCTTCGCGCGGCCCTGTTCATGAAAGTCTGTTAAGCCCGAGACTATTTGGCGCAGTAATTCTCGATCTTCTGAGACTTGCAGCGTGCCCGATAAATGAACCATCTGATAGTTCCATGTGGGAACGACTTTGTGATCGGTTAATTTCTTCTCATAATTTGAAGGAGAAACGTACGCCTGTGGGCCTTGAACGATTGCCAACCCCACTTGGCCATTCTTAATGGACTTCCATTGCTCATTGCCTTTGGAAATATGCGTGACCAAAGTTCCGTACGAGCCTTCACGGAGTTCTCTGGTATCCCAAACTGCTGGCAACAGAGTGGCCATTGGGTCGCCGTTTTCACCAACAGTCACAAGATTGATAGCTGGATGGCGCTTAACGAAAGCGGTTATCTCATTCCAGTCATCAACCTGAAATGGCTTCGGGATGTACACAGGATGAGTCTAAAGGTGCCGCAAGAGATTCACTGTGGGTTGAGGATGATATTTCCAACCCTCGCCCCAATAAATAAAAAGCCCCCGGTTCATCACCAGGGGCTTTTTTACTGTGATTCTTAGCCGTGAATTGTCGCAACTTCCTTAATCGCCTCAGGTTTCTTTGAGGAGAGATAGGCGAGCGCTACAAGTCCGAGCACCATCCAGATGCCCATCGCATAAGCACCATAAGTTAGCGGCGATGCGAGAGCAACGATGAAGCTCAATCCTGGAACTCCAGTGATACCGGCCGCGTTAAAGAACCCTGGAATCAAGAAGATGAATCCAACTACGGGCACGATGATATGGATGAGTGTTCGACGATCTTCCTTGCGATGCTTGGTGAAGTAACCAATGCAAGCAAGGTTGGCAATCATATAGACCGGTACGACAGCTACAACAAGTGCTGTGGCAACGATTCCAAACGCAGTTTGAGGTGTGTATTTTGCACCAAGTCCAAGAGCAATAATCAGTCCCACAATGAGTTGGACGATAACTGCATTGCGAGGTGTCTTGTGCTTTGGATCGATTGCAGCAAGCGCCTTAGGGAAGGCACCCGCACGACCAAAGGCAAAAGCGGTACGTGTAAATACATTCGCACCAGCATTTGCATTACCAATTGTTGAGTTGATAATCGCAAAGAGAACCAAGAGCCAGAAAATAGTTCCGAGTCCCTTAGCTAGGCCATCCCAAGGATTGCCATTGTTGTAAGCAGCAAAATCTTTGAACTTCGAAGGTCCGAATGCGACTGTTGCTGCGTACGTGGTGAATGCGTAGAGCGCTCCGATGGAGAGCGTTGAATACATGACAGCCTTTGGAATATTGCGACGAGGGTTCTCGGTCTCTTCCGCTAATGGGGCAGCTGCTTCAAAGCCAGAGAATGCCAAGAGACAGAAGACTGAACCGGCGATAACGCCGGACCAACCTGTGAAGCCCTTTGCATTTGCATAATGAGGTGAGAAGACGGCAAGGTCGTTATGTGATCCCGCCTTGATAACGAGAATTATTCCAACAACGAGGAAGACGCTAATTTCGATGGCTCCGAGAATAACTCCGGTGCGTGCCGATGAGCGAACGCCCTTATAAACGATGTATCCAACAAGGAGGGTTCCGAGGAGTGTGAAAATCCACCAGTTATTTACTGAGAATGACTTCTGCTCACCATTCCATTCACCAGCGATCGTGTAACCGAGTTGAAGCATGACCAGTGGAACAATCAAGATTTCAACAGCTGCATATGCCCAGCCAACAAGGAATCCAACCCATGGGCGAAGTCCTACAGCGCTATAGGTCGCAACCGATCCAGCTGATGGGATGTGAGCTGCCAATTGGCCAATGCTTGATGCAGTGAAGAAGATTCCGAAGAATGCGAAAATCACCGCTAATGGGAGCGCACCGCCGGCGAGTGGAGAGCCGAATGGAATAGATGCGGCAATCGCTGCACCTGGCGCCATAGAACAGATCGATTGGAATACGACTTCGCGTAATCCAACGGCATTTCTCTCTAGTTGTGCCACTGATTTTCTCCTTTTTTTGTTTGCCTGACCGGGTGACTACATATTTTTGAAAGGACGGGGTGCGCGTGAAATTTTTGGGACGCGCATCTTTGCTACTGCGAATCCATCTGGAAGGGGGTGGCAGTTTTGAGCGATGCCTAAATCGCCCGCAACAGAAAGGAAAATAAAGGCATCTTCAATGGTGAAACCCCACTCGTCCACTAATAATTTAGCGGCTTCGTCACATGCGATTTTGAGTGCATCTTGGATATTGCTTGCGGTGCCATGCGTTACCCAAGAGTCTTTGAGTTCAGTAATTGGCCAACCACCAGCATTTCCTTTTATAAGGTCTACTTTGATGAGACCTTTTCCACCAATCTCTACGCCGGTTCCAGATATCTCACCATCACCCATGGATGCGTGCATATCTCCAATAGCAAGCAAGCCACCTGGTTGAAACACAGGGAGGTGAACGGTCGCACCAATGCCATTAAGGTGAGA
>CAJAEK010000134.1 GCA_903938735.1 uncultured Actinomycetes bacterium
CCGGCGTGGGCGGGCGAGACGATCTATAAAGATTTGCGTGAACAAACGGTAGATGTCAGCGCCGAAAAAATTTGGAAGTGCGTAGAAGCAATTGGCGGCGAGACTGGTTGGTATGGCTCCGATGCGCTCTGGTGGTTGCGAGGTTTGCTTGATCGAATGGTCGGTGGAGTTGGACTGCGTCGTGGTCGTCGCGATCCCGAACATTTGCGGGTGGGGGATAGCTTGGACTTTTGGCGAGTAGAAGAGATTGAACCCGGCAAGCGAATAAAACTTTATGCCGAGATGGTCTTGCCAGGTAAAGCGTGGCTTGAATTCCGAATTAACGAAGTAGTGGAAAACGGCGTAACCAAAACCCATATTGTGCAAGAAGCGACCTTCTCGCCACGCGGCCTGGGCGGATCGTTGTACTGGTTCACGATTCTGCCTTTGCATTCATTCGTCTTTCCGACCATGCTGCGCAACATCATTAAGGCCGCCCGGAAATTAGAGAGCGATAAACGAGATGCATGAGTTCACACCCGAGGTAGAACAACTCGCGCGCGAGGTCATGGAATACAGCTTGATCCGGCTGCGCACTGATCCGCCATTAGATGGACCGAAGTCACCTGAAGAATTGCAGGCGCTGGCTGGCAACACGATTACCGCCGCCGGCATTGGTGGACATGCAGCACTCGAACTATTTAAAGAAGTACTGGCACCTGCATGTATCTCGACTGACCATCCGCGTTACTTGGCCTTCATTCCATCAGCGCCGACCGAATACGCAAACCTCTTTGATTTGGTCGTCGGCGCGAGCGCTTTGTATGGCGGCTCGTGGCTGGAAGGTGCGGGCGCGGTCTTTGCCGAGAACCAAGCGCTCCGTTGGATCTCGGATCTAGCAGGACTGCCGCAGAGCGCCGGTGGCGTTTTTGTTCAAGGTGGAACAATCGGAAATTTATCTGCGCTCGTTGCAGCACGCGCGCATGCTCGTGAAAAGCACCCAGAGGTTGCTCGTTGGGTTATTGCGGCCAGCGCCGAGGCACACTCGTCTATTAAATCCGCCGCGCATGTAATGGATGTGCTGACGCTTTTTGTTGAACCCGATTCCGATGGTTCGTTGCAAGGCGCGGACCTGGCACGAGAAATCGATTCCTATCACGCAGCGAATCCCACCCATCGAGTCTTTGCAATTGTCGCAACCGCCGGCACAACCAATCTGGGCATCATTGATGATCTGATCAGTATTGGGCCAGTCGCGAAAGAACGTGACATCTGGTTTCATGTTGATGGTGCCTATGGTTTGGCGGCGTTATGTGCGCCATCGGTGCGCCCGCTCTTTAATGGTGTCGAACTAGCAGATTCGTTAATTGTCGATCCGCACAAATGGTTGTTCGCACCCTTTGATGCCTGTGCTCTGATTTATCGTGATCCGAGCATCGCCAAGAAAGCCCATCTGCAAAAGGCGGCCTATCTCGATACCTTGGATGATGATGGCGAATGGAATCCATCGGATTACGCGATTCACTTAACCCGACGCGCTCGCGGCTTACCGTTCTGGTTTTCGTTGGCGGCGTATGGCACTAATGAATACACCGATGCGATGGAACAGACCTTGCGCATCGCGCAAGAGGCGGCGGAATTAATTCGCCAGCACCCACGGCTGTCGTTGCTGCGCGATCCAGAACTTTCGGTCGTGGCATTTACCCGGGATGGTTGGACTGCGGATGAATATCAAAAGTGGTCGGACCAATTGCTGGCCGATCAGATTGGTTTCGTCACGCCATCGTCCCACCACGGCCAGCCGATACTCCGATTTGCGATTGTGAATCCGTGGACAAAAATTGAAGACCTGGTGGCGATTCTTAACACTTTGTAACGCCGAAATAAGTATGCTCTCGGTATGGATTTCACCTCTGCTGGATCATCTGCGATTTCGGCCGCAGATTTGACGCCCGCTTTGACCGACCTTGAAGTTCGTATTCTTGATTTCGAACGCCAGTGGTGGCGTTATGCCGGCGCTAAAGAGAGCGCGATTAAAGAGCTTTTCGATATGGCCCCACCGGCTTACTACCAATTGCTCAACAACCTGATTGACCGGGAAGATGCCTTGGCGGCTTCGCCCATGCTCGTGAAGCGCCTGCGCCGGCTCCGTGAAGCCCGCACCGCAGCTCGCTCTAACTAATCCCGCACTAATCCCGCGCTACTCCGCCGAAAACTCGGTTTCCTTTTGACGGGTCTGCCTGCCTGCTCTAGATTTGGCGTTAGCACTCTCCGGGTGAGAGTGACAAGAAGCTAATTTCTAAAGGAGATTACAAGCTATGGCAAAGATGATTGCCTTTAACGAAGAAGCTCGCCGTGGGCTTGAGCGCGGAATGAATACGCTCGCTGATGCGGTCAAAGTAACGCTCGGACCTCGCGGTCGTAACGTTGTATTAGAGAAGAAGTGGGGCGCACCCACCATCACCAACGACGGCGTATCAATCGCCAAGGAAATCGAGTTGGATGATCCATGGGAGAAGATCGGCGCTGACCTGGTTAAGGAGGTAGCGAAGAAGACCGACGATGTCGCCGGTGACGGAACAACCACCGCAACAGTATTGGCACAAGCACTGGTCCGCGAAGGACTTCGTAACGTGGCTGCAGGATCAAACCCAATGGCGCTTAAGCGCGGTATCGAGAAAGCAGTCGATGCAATCTCGGCTGAGCTCCATGCCATGTCAAAGACGGTAGATACCAAGGAGCAGATTTCTGCGACTGCATCTATCTCGGCGGCAGACACCACCATCGGCGAGATGATCGCTGAAGCGATGGACAAGGTCGGCAAGGAAGGCGTCATCACTGTAGAAGAGAGCAACACATTCGGTCTCGAGCTCGAGCTCACCGAAGGTATGCGCTTCGACAAGGGATACATCTCACCGTACTTCACCACTGATTCAGATCGCATGGAAGCAGTGCTCGAAGATCCATACATTTTGATTGCAAACTCTAAGATCGCAAATATCAAGGATATGTTGCCAATCTTGGAGAAGGTGATGCAGTCCGGTAAGCCGCTCGTCATCATCGCTGAAGATGTTGAGGGCGAGGCGCTCGCGACTCTCGTCGTAAACAAGATTCGCGGAACATTCCGTTCAGCTGCGGTTAAGGCACCAGGCTTTGGTGATCGTCGCAAGGCAATGTTGCAAGACATCGCAATCTTGACCGGCGCAACCGTTATCTCTGAGGAAGTCGGTCTCAAGCTTGAGGCGACAACCATGGATCTCTTGGGTCGCGCCCGCAAGGTCGTTATCGCCAAGGAAGAGACAACCATCGTTGAAGGTTCGGGCGACGCCGAGCAGATCAAGGGTCGCGTCAACCAGATTCGCGCCGAGATTGAGAAGAGCGATTCCGATTACGATCGCGAGAAGCTGCAAGAGCGGTTGGCCAAGCTCGCTGGTGGCGTTGCTGTCATCAAGGCCGGCGCTGCAACCGAAGTTGAATTGAAGGAGCGCAAGCACCGCATCGAAGATGCAGTGCGTAACGCAAAGGCTGC
>CAJAEK010000135.1 GCA_903938735.1 uncultured Actinomycetes bacterium
AGATCGAAACTTACACATGGGGTGTTTTGCCAGAGCATTTGAAGACCGGCGATATTACCGAGTACGTAGTCCGCGAACTTGAATACGTTCGGGACGAATTAGCGCGACAAGTTGCCGCGCTAAAGGAGTAGTAGAACTACTTTAAATTCGTTTTTAGAATCTCAAACTCGGCTCGAAGCTCTGGTGGCAGCTTGGGATCTATCTTCGCGAACCAATCTTCAATCAATGGAATCTCTGCTCGCCATTCTTCAACATTGACCGCAGATACCTCGGCCATATCGGCAGCGGATGTATCAAGCCCAGTGGTATCGATCGCGCCAGGTGCAGGCACTAAACCGATGGGAGTGGATACAGAAGTGTGTGCGCCCTCCACTTGTTCGATTGCCCACTTGATCACGCGCGAGTTCTCGCCGAAGCCTGGCCATAAAAACTTGCCAGTTGAGCTACGACGGAACCAGTTCACGTAGAAAATCTTTGGCATCTTCTCGGACTTTGCGCCCATCGATAACCAATGTTTGAAGTAATCGCCTACGTGATAACCAATAAATGGCAACATCGCCATCGGATCACGACGCACGACACCGACCTCGCCGGTCGCAGCAGCAGTCGTTTCAGATGACAAAGTGGCGCCCATAAAGACACCATGTTGCCAATCACGAGATTGAACTACCAACGGAATCGTTGTTTTACGCCGACCACCGAAGAAAACTGCAGAAATGGGAACACCCCCCGGTTGTTCCCATTCTGGCGCGATGATTGGGCATTGCGCTGCAGGTGTGCAGAAACGTGAATTCGGATGTGACGATAATTCGCCATTCTCCGGAGTCCACGAACGGTGCTTCCAATCGGTCAAGTGAGCTGGTGGTTCGTCGGTCATTCCTTCCCACCAGATATCACCGTCGTCGGTTAGCGCAACGTTGGTAAAGATAGAGTTGCCGTGCTCGATTGTGCGCATGGCATTCGCGTTGGTGCCCCAGCCCGTGCCAGGTGCAACGCCAAAGAAACCGTATTCTGGATTGACCGCATATAAGCGACCATCGTCACCAAAGCGTAGCCATGCGATGTCGTCACCAAGCGTTTCAACTTTCCAGCCGTCGATAGTTGGCTCCAACATGGCGAGGTTGGTCTTACCGCAAGCAGAAGGAAATGCAGCTGCGACGTAATGCGGAGTTCCATGCGGTGGTGTGACTTTTAGGATGAGCATGTGCTCTGCCATCCAACCTTCGTCCCGCCCAATCACTGATGCGATGCGCAGCGAATAACATTTCTTTCCAAGCAATGCGTTTCCGCCATATCCGGATCCATAGGACCAGATGGCGCGCTCTTCTGGAAATTGCACAATGTACTTCGTCTCGTTGCACGGCCACGGAACATCTTTTTCGCCGGCATACAACGGCTTTCCGACTGAATGCAGTGCTGGAACATAACGAGCGTCAGTGCCCATCGCTTCTAAAACTTTTGTGCCGACCCGAGCCATGATGTGCATCGATGCAACAACATAAGGACTGTCGGTGATTTGCACGCCATACATGGGGTCCTTCGCATTCAACGGCCCCATACAAAATGGAATTACATACATGGTGCGGCCACGCATACTGTCGCGATAGAGGTCGGTCATGATTGCCTTCATATCGGCAGGCGCCATCCAGTTATTTGTTGGACCAGCATCTGCTTCATC
>CAJAEK010000136.1 GCA_903938735.1 uncultured Actinomycetes bacterium
CGACCGAAGACCAGCCACTGGTTGATTTAGTGGATCGGATGTTTGCCCACTCTGAAAGATTTGTTGCGCCAACAATGACCGCACCGGCGGCGCGCAGTCGTTGCGCGACTGACGAATCGCGGATGACCGGCGTGTTCGACAACGCCAACGTGCCCGCGCTGGCAGGCAGACCAAGCGCTTCAATATTGTCTTTAATAAGAATAGGTAGCCCGCCGAGTGGCAGGTCGGTGTAATTCTGATCCAGCCTGCGCGCTTGATCCATCGCATCGGGCGCGACCGCCAGAACCGAGCGCAGCTCGTAACCGCTCTGGTCAATGGACGAAATCTTCTCGAGTGCTTGGGAGGTCAGGTCGGATGAATTCATGCGAGAACTCTCGTGCTTATTTCCCTATCAAGCAAGGCCAAAATCCATGAGTCCTGTAGCGTCTGTGCATGAGTTCATCACGGGGTATCGCAATTGTTACGGGCGCAAGCAGTGGAATCGGTGCAGCCACCGCACTTGCGTTAGCGAAGGATGGCTTCCATGTCATCGCAGCGGCTCGTCGCATCGATCGTCTGAAAGAGCTGCAAGCAAAGAATTCCTCGATTGAGATTTGCGAACTCGATATCACCGACCAATCCAGCGTGGACGCCTGTGCGACTTCACTTGCTGGAAAGCCGGTGGAGTTGTTGGTGAATAACGCGGGGGGTGCTTTTGATGGAGATTCGGTTCTTGATTCAGACCCTGAAATTTGGCGTCACACGTATGAGGTCAATGTGATTGGCACCGTGCGAATGGTGAAGGCGATTACCCCCATCATGCTCCAGAACGGAACCGGGCAGATTGTTGTCCTGGGATCTACCGCGGGACATACTGCGTATGAAAATGGCGGTAGTTATGTTGCAGCTAAGTTTGCGGAACGTTCGCTCGCCGCAACGCTTCGCTTAGAGCTCAATGGCAAGCCCATTCGAGTAAGCGAAATTTCCCCCGGAATGGTGAAGACCGATGAGTTTGCAAAAGTTCGCTTCGGCGGCGATACCACTCGTGCGGCGAAGGTCTACGAAGGCGTTGCCGAACCGTTAGTCGCAGAAGATATTGCGGAAGCAATTCGGTGGGTTGCTACTTTGCCAAACCACGTAAACATTGATTCGATGGTGGTGCGGCCGATAGCGCAGGCGGCGAATCACAAGGTCCACCGCCAAATCTAATTACTATATGTGGTAAATAAACTCCACAGTTTTTGCGGCGATATCTTCAGTCACTACGCGATTTGCGGCGACTCGACAGCCATCACCAATCGTCACATTGCCTAATACTTTGGCGCCAGCGCCGATGATGACGCCATTCCCGATGGTGGGATGACGCTTACCTTTGGCATATCCACGAGAGCCCAACGTCACGGAGTGATACAGCATCACGTCGTCGCCGATGATTGCGGTCTCGCCGATTACAACACCCATGCCGTGGTCGATAAAGAAGCGGCGTCCAATCTGAGCGCCCGGGTGGATTTCGATACCCGTGACGCGTCGAGTCTTGTTGGCAACAATGCGCGCCGCCAATTTGAAGCCTGAATTCCAGAGCGCATGCGCGTAGCGATGACGCCACACTGCATGCACGCCTGGATAAGTCAGCAAGACCTCGAACTTGTTACGAGCCGCAGGGTCGCGAAGCAGAGCAGTGCTCAAGTCTTCGTTAATCCGTCGGAGAGTAGTGAACATTAATCCATCAAATCTTGGTACAAGATGGTGGACAAGTAACGCTCACCGAATGA
>CAJAEK010000137.1 GCA_903938735.1 uncultured Actinomycetes bacterium
CTTTTTTACAGCCTTCTTGGTTGTTGTCTTCTTGGTCGTCATTGTTCCTGTTGAAGCGCCTTCGCTCTTCTGAGTGCCTGAAGACTCTGACATTTCGTGAGTTGCAGTACCTTCGCCACCAGCAGATTTAGCTGAAGTTCCGATGGTCTTCTTTGCCTTGGTGGTGGTTGAAGCAAAGGCGGTGCTTGAACCTGCAACAAGGAGCGCAGCTACAGCGGCTGCAGAAATAAGCTTCTTCATGAATGGTGCCTTTCGATTATGAGGCAGATTGCTGCCGAGCCTCTATTTTAACCCAGCAAAGCTGAAAGCTCGCGGTGAAAAGCTAGGTTAATCCTCGAGAGTTAGCGATTTAAGTTACTTAATCGCCCATCGGACGTTAACCGAGACCGTTACGTCTTGTTGTCCTAGATCGACAGTTGTCGCGCCCGCATCAGACTTCGCCATGGCCATCACAACAGGTGTAGGGAATGATGCGTTGGATTCTTCAAGGTATGTGACTGAACCGAGTGAGACGCCAAGAAGTTTGGCATAAGAGAGAGCTTTGGCCTTTGCGCTCTTCACCGAGTTTGCGCGTGCGGATTCAGTTGAGGCGCTGGGATTAAGAATGAAGGGTGAGACCGCATCGACGGTCATGTTGTTGCCGCCGGCTGCTACAACTGCATCAACCACGGCACCCGCAGTGGCGGCTTTGGTGACGATCGCTTCAAAGGACTGTGTGGCTTTGTAACCAACCAAGACGCTACCGGTGTCGGTGTAGTTGTACTGCGGATAGTTGTTCAACGTCCGAGTTGAAAGATTTGCGGCGGTAATTCCATGTGCCAAGAATGATGCGCGAACTGCAGCCGATATTGGCGCTAACTGGCTTTGCGCTGCCGACGATGATTGAGCGAGTACTGACGTAGTGACGTCAATCCGAACTGCATCAGGAGTCACGTGCACCGTGCCAGTACCGGATACGGTTACATATCGATCTGCCGCTTGAGCAGAGGTCGTGATTCCCGCTAAAACGAGAGCTGACATAACGGTTAGAACGATGCGTTTTCTCATGCCTCGATAGTAGTACCGAGAAGCTGTGTTCGTGCTGAGAGTTTTGAACTAGCGAGTGCCGCCGCGCGCTGATACAACGATTAACGCAGGGGGTGCTGCTGAATTCGGATAGTTATTGCTGTTTGGGACAAAGCTGGCGGTGATATTGATGCGCCCGATCTGTGCTGGTTTCCAGTTGCAGGTCGCACTTGTTGTCCCCGACTTGTTCTTGCACCCTGGGATCGCTTTGCCGTTGGCGTAAAAAGTTACTTTTCCATCTGGGCTAATGGTTGCAGTCAGCTGACTAACTGCACGATACGTAGCGGTGGTGGCAGAGTTCGTGAGGCCCACGGAGATTGTCGAGGCGTATGCGATATTGACGTTGATCGTGGTTGTCGCAGCTGCATAAGAGACTGTTTCTCCAGAAATTCCACCGTACTCAACAACGTACCCCATAGTTGCGTTTGCTTCATTGAGGTCATTCCAGTTACCAGTGCTACCCGAAAGCATTTGTAGGGCGCTCTCGCCACCCGAGTTATTCGGTTCTGAACCATTCCAGTTAACGTAGTTATATTGAGTTCCGTTGACTGTGTAGTTAACACCTTCGCCGGTCGAACCGGAAGCGCCATATCCATTTTGGTTAGAGAAGCGCTTGCCGTACGCAGGCGCCTTTGGGTCGGACCATACCCACGTTCCTTCGGTCACTCGATCGGAACCGCCCAACCACACTTGGGTTGAACCAACCTTTGAGTTGATAAATGCGTTTTGAGTTGCGTTATAAACCGTCGCAAAGTACCCACACATGCCATTAAATTTATAGGCGCAGTTTGCAGGCGTTTGATTTTGGCGGGTCGACACATTTGCTGTTGTGCTGACCTGCGTAAGGTTATCGCCAGTGATGGCGTTGTATGCACCTTCCCAGGTGACGGCGGTGGAAACGTATTGATAATAGGCACCTGTCGCAGGGTCATAGGTCACGTTGTTTCCACGATCAGATAACGTGACAGAAATCGTTGCGGAACCCGTGCTAGCGCCGGCCCAATATTTCAGAGTATTTAGCGCGTTGTTTACATCAGTTACGTTTCCGTAAAAACCGATAGTAGTTGCGGAGTCCGTCAGATTGGTTTGATATCCGGAAAGAACAGTTAGTCCTGTACCTGAGGTGATTCCGATATTTCCAAGATTTGAAGAGATGACAGCGGTAACAGTTTCCGAACCAAAGTTGAGCGCTTGAACGTCGCTAGCAGTTCCCGGCAGCAAATTATTGATAACGCCCGAGAGATTGGGTGCAATGGTGACAGTTCCACCGGCGCCCGCGGATGTTGCGGCATGGGCAGTATTGGGAATTGAAACTAATGCGAGACTCACTAGCGCGGTGATAAGGGCAGTGCGACCCAGCGTCCTGACGAACGCCTTAACCGGCTTTAATCTGCGCTCCACAAGGTGAAGTCTAGGGGTGATTACTCGCACGATAAATAGGGACCCAATCACCCGGACGTGCGTAAGGGTCGGCTTAAACTGGGGAGATGCCACGCGTAGCCCAGACCAAGAATGGCCATCCACCAAAGGATTGTGCCCGCTGTGGCCGGCCGTTTGAGTGGCGCAAGAAATGGGCCAAAGATTGGGAACAAGTGAAATATTGCAGTTCCAAATGTCGTGATGGCAAATGAAACGTATTATTTATATTCCCTTTGACCATTTAAACCGCAA